>NZ_JBXWRT010000013.1:0-125576 GCF_059613045.1 Ruegeria sp. BHSC037 | reverse complement strand
CAGGATGTGCTCGCGGGTCTGCGGCATCGGGCCGTCAGCTGCGTTCACAACCAGGATCGCGCCGTCCATCTGCGCCGCACCGGTGATCATGTTCTTGACGTAGTCGGCGTGACCGGGGCAGTCGACGTGCGCATAGTGGCGGTTGTCGGTCTCGTATTCCACGTGGGCGGTCGAGATGGTGATGCCGCGCGCCTTCTCTTCCGGCGCGCCGTCAATCTGGTCATACGCCTTGAAGTCGCCGAAATACTTGGTGATCGCTGCGGTCAGCGTCGTCTTGCCGTGGTCAACGTGGCCGATCGTGCCGATGTTGACGTGCGGTTTTGTACGCTCAAACTTTTCCTTTGCCATTCCTCAGGCGCCCTTTGCGGTTTGGGGGACCCTTGGTCCCGGTTTGCATCTGCGCGCGCGAGATATTGGGTTCACAACGGAAAATCAAGCACAACCATCAGGAAAACGGGCGTCAGGCCGGATTTTGTATGGCCTCGCCCGACTCAAGCGGCTGGATCAGCCCCGGCCGCGGGTCGAACCAACCGTTTTCTTTGTGTTCTTCGGCCAGCCATTCCTCGACCCGGTCGGCGATCTTGAGGGCCAACCCGCTCATCTGCTCTTCGCGGGTGCGGCTGTTGCCCGACCCCACGACCGCACTGTCACTGGTGGTGTCTTCCAGCACTTGGAATTGCTTGCCCTTGGCCAAGAACTGCTTATTGCCCACATCATAGACATTGACCAGGACGATGGCGGTGCTCTTGGGGTTGTAAATCACCGGGATGCCCGGCGGCGCCAGCATGTACCCTTCGAGGCTGATGCCGATATCATATTCCTGGGTGCCCTGATACCGGCCCAGCCGGATGTCCACTGCCTTCTGGATCGCATCCACCCATTCCTGCGGGGTCGCGTCCCGGCTCACCGGTCCTTGTACCGCCTTTTCCGCATAGGCATAGTTGACCCGCAGCTTGAAGGCGCCAAGGTCCTCGGGCGCCTCGTCAACCAACGTCTGGGTGCAGGCCCCGATCATGGCCAGTCCGGCGAAAAGTATCAGCAGTTTGCGCATGGGTTCCGTCTCGATAGGGCCTGTTTTTTCCTGATCTAGCGCACCGATGCGGCCTGTGCCAAGCCGTATCGGCAGTTTTCGCCTGCAGGCCGCAACCGCATCACGAGAACTTGTAGTCGCGCGGGAAGCCGTAGGGCGGCTTTTTCCCGACGCTGGCCCGCTTGGCCAGCCACGGCGACATGTCCGGCTCGTGCCGGGTCTTGTCGCCGCCCATCGACCATTTCAGACCCTCTTCCCAGTTGAAGGTGGTCAGGTCGGACAGGCCGCCATCCAGTTCCAGAGTGCCCTGCCGGCCCCGCGCCATGTTGTATTTCTGCAGACGCACGCCCTTGCCCCGCGTCATCTCGGGCAGTTCCGAGACTGGGAATACCAAGAACTTGCCGTTCTGCGACACCACGGCGACGTGGTCGCCCGCGACCGGTTTGCAGATCACCGCGCGCTCGTCATCCTTGACGTTCAACACCTGCTTGCCGTTGCGGGTCTGGGCCAGCACGTCATCCTCGGGCACGATGAATCCGTTGCCCGCATCCGAGGCCACCAGCAGCTTGCGCCCCGGCTTGTGGATCAGGATGTCGACGATCTGCGCCTCGTTGGGCAGATCGACCATCAGGCGCAGCGGCTCGCCCATGCCCCGCCCGCCGGGCAGGTTCGCGGCGCTGACCGTGTAGACCCGCCCGTTCGAGGCAAAGATCAGCAGCCGGTCGGTGGTTTCCGCGTGGAAGATGAAACGCGGCCCGTCGCCGTCCTTGAACTTCAGTTCGCGGTTCAAGTCGATATGGCCGGTCATCGCGCGGATCCAGCCCATCTGGGAACAGACCACCGTGATCGGTTCGCGGTCGATCATCGCCTCGAGCGGCACCTCTTCGACCGCGCCGGCCTCGGCAAAGCGGGTGCGGCGGGCACCGCCCTCGTAATCCTTGCCGAACTTCTTCTTGGTCTCCTTGATCTGCTCGGCGATCCGCGCCCATTGCAGGGACTCGTCGGCCAGCAGATCCTCGAGATCGGCGCGTTCCTCCATCAGCTTGTCGCGCTCGCGGATCAGCTCCATCTCTTCCAGACGGCGCAGGCTGCGCAGGCGCATGTTCAGGATCGCGTCGACCTGAACCTCGGTCAACTCGCCCTCGCCCGGCGCGGGCGAGACATAGTCGGCCTCGCTGGTGGCGCGGACATGGTCGATGCCCCAGTTCTCGCGCATCAGGGCGGCCTTGGGGTCGTCGTCATAGCGGATGATGTCGATCACCCGATCGAGGTTCAGGAAAGCGACGATGAAGCCCTCCAGCACCTCCAAACGGTGGTCGATCTTGGCCATCCGGTGACGCGAGCGGCGCAGCAGCACCTCTTGCCGGTGATCGAGGAAGGCGCGCAGCACCTCCTTCATCGAGCAGACCTTGGGCGTCACCCCGTCGATCAGCACGTTCATGTTCAGGCTGAACCGCAACTCGAGATCCGAGTTGCGGTAGAGCATGTTCATCAGCACCTCGGGGTCCACGTTTTTCGAACGCGGCTCGAGGATCAGGCGGATGTCGTCGGCGGATTCGTCGCGCACATCGCCCAGGATCGGGATCTTCTTGGTCTGGATCAGCTCGGCGAGCTTTTCGATCAGCTTGGATTTCTGGACCTGATACGGGATCTCGGTGACCACGATCTGCCACTGGCCGCGGCCCAGATCCTCGATCTCGTACTTGCAGCGCAGCCGGAACGAGCCGCGCCCGGTGCGATAGGCCTGGGCGATGTTCTCGGGCGGCTCGACGATCACGCCGCCGGTGGGGAAATCCGGCCCCGGCACATAGTTCAGCAGCGTGTCGTCACGTGCGTCGGGCGTCTTGATCAGATGCAGGCAGGCGTCGCACAGCTCGGCGATGTTGTGCGGCGGGATGTTCGTGGCCATGCCCACGGCGATCCCCGACGCGCCATTGGCCAGCAGGTTCGGGAAGGTCGCCGGCAGCACCACCGGTTCCTGCAGCGTGCCGTCGTAGTTGTCGCGAAAATCGACCGCATCCTCGTCGAGCCCCTCCAGCAACGCCTCGGCAACGATGGTCATCCGTGCCTCGGTATAGCGCGAGGCCGCCGGGTTGTCGCCGTCGATGTTGCCGAAATTGCCCTGCCCGTCCACCAGCGGGTAACGGACGTTGAAATCCTGCGCCAGGCGCGCCATCGCGTCATAGATCGCGGCGTCACCATGCGGGTGGTAGTTACCCATCACGTCGCCCGAGATCTTGGCCGACTTGCGGAACCCGCCCGAGGAACTGAGTCGCAACTCGCGCATCGCGTAGAGGATTCGCCGGTGAACCGGCTTCAATCCGTCGCGCGCATCGGGCAAGGCCCGGTGCATGATGGTGGAAAGCGCATAGGTCAGATAGCGCTCGCCAATTGCCCGGCGCAGCGGCTCCGCCACCTCGCCCCCCGCGTCGGGGGTCTCCATATTGGGGTCGTCGATCGTGTCGTTCATAGATGATGTGATACGATGACCGACGCCCTTGGTAAAGCAATCAGCGCATATTTTGCTGGGGACAAGTCCGGCTTTTTGCAACAGGGGGACCCAACCCCGCGATTTCCCCCGACTTTCGACTCGGGCGCGCGATTATGGTAGTATCTCAACCATTGAATGCTGCCGATTTCTTTGTTGATGCGATTGCCGGGAGATGCGCCATGACGCGCCTGATTGTTGTTACCTTCGCCGCCTTGGGCTGGGCCTTCTACGTGATGAGCGGAGGCCCCGATTTCGAGCCGCGCGGCACACGCGCTGCCACGCACAGTCTGGTTACCCAAGCCCGAACCGCTGACCGCTTGGTCGCCGCGAAGCCGAAGGAGCTTGTAACCCGCGCCGTTGCGCGCCCTGCAAAACCGGTCGAGCCAAGGCCCGAGCCGCTGCCCGTTGCGCAGACACCCGATGCAAGCGCCGTGTTGGCGCAGGTCGCCGCCGGAATGGGCGCGTCCCTTGCGGGCCTGGAAAGCCAGGGCCAGACCTTCTCGCTGGCATCGCTTGATGAGACCCCACCCCCGGCGCTGCGCGAGACGCCCGTCGGCCCCGAGGCCACACCAACCCAAGTGGCACCCGCACCCAAGGACATTCGCGAAGTGTCCGGCACACGAGTAAATATGCGCGACGGCCCGGGCACGATCTATCCGATCATCGGCAAGGCCCGGATGGGCCAGAAAGTCGAAGTGCTGAGCGACTCGGGCACCGGCTGGCTGCGCCTGCGCGTGTTGCCCGAGCAACAGGTCGGATGGATTTCCGCCTCATTGATCCGCAAAACCGCGAATTGACGCGATGCCGTCATTGCCCTGCCATGTTCCCCGCAATAGCTGTTGCTGACGGAAAGCCACGGGAGCGACATGCAGAAATCCATCCTCATTACCGGGTGCTCCTCGGGTATTGGGCTGGACGCGGCACACGGAATGCGTGCACGCGGCTGGCGCGTTTTTGCCGCGTGTCGGCAGCAGCGCGATTGCGACCGCCTGCGTGCCCAAGGCTTTGACAGCCCACGCATCGACTATACCGACACCGCCAGCATCACGGCTGGCCTTGCCGAGGTTTTGGAGGCCACGGGCGGCGCGCTGGATGCGCTGTTCAACAACGGAGCACATGGGCTTCCCGGCGCCGTCGAGGACGTACCGACCGAAGGCCTGCGCCATATCTTCGAAACCAATGTATTCGGCTGGCACGAACTGACGCGTCAGGTGATTCCCGTCATGCGTGCGCAGGGGCATGGCCGCATCGTCCAGAACTCGTCGGTTCTGGGGCTGGTCGCCTTTCCGTGGCGCGGTGCCTATGTGGCCACGAAATACGCCATCGAAGGCCTGACCGACACGCTGCGGCTGGAACTGCGCGACACCGGCATCAAGGTCATTCTGATCGAACCCGGCCCGGTCACCTCGAAGCTGCGCGAGAAGGCCATTCCGATCTTCGAACGGTTCATCGACTGGGAAAACTCGGCCATACGCGAGAAATACGAGGGCGCGCTGCTCAAACGGCTCTACGAGGACAGCGGCCCCGACCGGTTCGAGTTGCCCGCCTTGGCCGTAACGAACAAGCTGGCGCGCGCGCTCGAGGCGAAATCGCCCAAGGCGCGCTACTATGTCACGACACCCACTTACATTGCCGGCTATCTGCGGCGCGTGCTGCCGACCGGCGCCATCGACCGGATCCTGTCCCGCATCTGAGGCGAAATTACCCGTTCGCTTTTACCGCCTGTCCGGCTAGATGGTTCGGCAACGGAACAAAGGCGCGAATGAGGGCGAAATGGATATCTTGATGGGTGTGCTGCTTTTGGCGATGGCGGCGGTCGTCGTCGTGCTGGCGCTTGGTGTGGCCAATTTCGGCAAGGGCGGCATGGAGGCCGCCAAGAAAAGCAACAAGATGATGCGGCTGCGCATCCTGTTTCAATTCATTGCCGTGGTGCTGATCGTGCTCTACGTCTATTTGCGTGGACAGGGAGTGCAGTAGATGGTCGTTCTGAACAAGATTTATACCCGCACCGGGGACGATGGCAAAACCGCGCTGGGCAATGGCGAACGGGTTGCGAAATACTCGGGCCGCGTGGCGGCCTATGGCACTGTGGACGAGCTGAATGCCTTTGTCGGCGTGGCTCGCACCGAGGCCGAGGGCGAGGTCGATGCGGCGCTCGCCCGCATCCAGAACGATTTGTTCGACCTGGGCGCTGACCTGTGCCGCCCCGACATGGAAAAAGACGCCGAGGCCGATTACCCGCCCCTGCGGATCGCCCCGGCCCAGATCGACCGTCTGGAAACGGAAATTGACGCGATGAATGCCGACCTCGAACCGTTGCGCAGCTTCATCCTGCCGGGCGGATCAAAGCTGGCGGCGCATCTGCATGTTTGCCGCACCGTCTCGCGGCGCGCCGAGCGCCTGGCCGTCGAACTCACCAACATGGAGCCGGTGAACGAGGCCGCGGTGAAATACCTCAACCGCCTCAGCGACTGGTTCTTCGTGGCAGCCCGCTGCGCCAACAACGGCGGCCACGATGACGTCTTGTGGGTTCCGGGCGCGAACCGCTGAAAGCGCCACAACGTCGAGTGGACGGTGTGGCGACCGGAATAGCGAAGCGCCGGCCCGGAGGGCGGGCGCAAACCGCTGGAACCCTAGACTCTTGAATGCGTTTTCGCACCATCCGGCGCGGCAAAACCGCCCATCGGCCGGGTAACAATATTTCGTTCCTTCACGTCAAAAAGCGTGAAACGCGACGTCCCCACGACATGACGTGACGATTTTGCCCTGTCCCGACGCCCCGCAAGGCGCTATCTAGGCCGACGAGAGCATTGGTGGAGTCGCATTGCGGCTTGCCGTTTTTGTAAGGAGCGTACGCAAAAATGAAGGTACTTGTGCCTGTCAAGCGCGTGATCGACTACAACGTGAAAGTTCGCGTCAAGGCGGACGGCAGCGGTGTTGATCTCGCCAATGTCAAAATGTCGATGAACCCGTTCGACGAGATTGCCGTCGAAGAGGCGATCCGCCTGAAAGAAGCCGGCAAGGCCGACGAGGTTGTGGCCGTTTCGATCGGCGTCAAGCAGGCGCAGGAAACGCTGCGCACCGCGCTGGCGATGGGTGCAGACCGCGCCATTCTGGTGGTCGCCGCGGATGACGTCCACCAGGACATCGAACCGCTGGCCGTCGCCAAGATCCTGGCCAAGGTAGTCGAGGAAGAGCAGCCGGGCCTGGTGCTGTGCGGCAAGCAGGCGATCGACAACGACATGAACGCCACCGGCCAGATGCTGGCGGCACTGCTGGGCTGGAGCCAGGGCACCTTCGCGTCTGAGCTGGACATCGAAGGCGACACCGCCAAGGTCACGCGTGAAGTTGACGGCGGCCTGCAGACCATCAGCGTGAAGATGCCCGCCATCGTCACCGTCGACCTGCGCCTGAACGAGCCGCGCTATGCGTCGCTGCCGAATATCATGAAGGCTAAGAAAAAGCCGCTGGATGAAAAAACCGCCGCCGACTACGGCGTCGACGTCACGCCGCGCCTCGAAGTCGTCAAGACCGAAGAGCCGCCGGCACGCGCCGCTGGCATCATCGTGGGCTCGGTCGACGAGCTGGTCGGGAAACTCAAAGAAGCGGGGGCTGTGTAATGGCTGTACTTCTGCTTGCCGAAGTCAACAATGGCGAACTGGCTATGGACGCAACCGCCAAGGCGGTCACCGCTGCCAAGAAGCTGGGTGACGTGACCGTTCTGGCCGCGGGCGGCTCGGCCGCCGCTGCCGGCGAAGCCGCCGCCAAGATCGACGGCGTGTCCAAGGTCCTGGTCGCCGAAGACCCGTCGCTGGGCCACCGTCTGGCCGAATCGACCGCCGCGCTGATCGTCAGCCTGGCCGACGGCTATGAGCATATCGTGGCGCCGGCCACCACCGACGCCAAGAACGTCATGCCGCGCGTGGCCGCGCTGCTGGACGTGATGGTGATCTCGGACGCGTCGGGCGTGGTGGATGGCTCGACCTTCGAGCGCCCGATCTACGCGGGCAACGCGATCCAGACCGTCAAGTCGAACGATCCCAAGAAGGTCATCACCTTCCGCACCGCCAGCTTTGATGCGGCCGGCGAAGGCGGCTCGGCCCCGGTCGAGACCGTATCGGTCGGTGAAAACCCCGGCCTGTCGGAATGGGTCGAAGACAAGGTCGCCGAAAGCGACCGCCCCGAGCTGACCTCGGCCAAGGCCGTGGTGTCGGGCGGCCGCGGCGTCGGCTCGGAAGAAGACTTCAAACTGATCGAAGCCCTGGCCGACAAGCTGGGCGCGGCGGTTGGTGCCTCGCGTGCCGCAGTTGACTCGGGTTATGCCCCCAACGACTGGCAGGTGGGTCAGACCGGCAAGGTCGTGGCACCGGATCTGTACATCGCGGTTGGCATCTCGGGCGCGATCCAGCACCTGGCTGGCATGAAGGATTCGAAGATCATCGTCGCGATCAACAAGGACGAAGAGGCTCCGATCTTCCAGGTGGCCGATTACGGCCTGGTCGCCGACCTGTTCCAGGCCGTTCCGGAGCTTACCGAAAAGCTGGCCTGAAAAAGCCCGACTTCGAAACGATCAAGGCCCGCCGATTGGCGGGCCTTTCTCAGTCCAGATCCCGGATCGCGGACAGCAACCGCTCGGCAATGGCGCGATGCGTGGCCGGTCCGATCATGTACTCCGCCATCGGCTGCTGCATCGTGCCAAAAAGCATATCCTCGAGATCGTCAGACTCACCCGATGGGCGCACCTCCATCTCGATCTTCCCAGCACAGTGCCGCGCCAGTTCCGAGACCATTGAGGCGGAGACCTTCACCGTTTCCGGCAGGCTGAGGTGCTGCGCGTCGGGGCTGTGCACGATGTCCAACCACAACAGCACGACCGGCGGTTTTACCTGGGTCAGAAAATCGCTCAGCTTGGTCAGCCACCCCCGCCTCAGCGAGTCTGCCACCATTTCGAAGCGGGCATCCTGAAACTCGGCCAGTCGCAAAATCAGATGTCGGACGAAGTGGATTTCGGCGAAATCCACCTCGGGGTAGAGCGCGCGCAGATCCGCAGTCGCTTCAAGCACCCTGTCATTGCGCCGGACGTGCACCCTATAGAAAGGGTTGGTTTGGCCCAGAATCCCCGGCAGCTGCAAAACACATGTCTTGGCGTTGTTCATTAGGTCCAGCAGACAGGTGTCCAGCGTCAGCCCGTCGACTCCGCAAAACAGGCTGCCTAGGTTGATGCATGGCATGTCGAGCTTGTCGTCGAGGACAGACGGAAATGGGCGCGCAACGAAACGGCCAAAGGTTTCATCGGCGCCAACGCAGGCCAGATATGGTCGGTCCAGTTCCAGTTTTGGCCCGCGATACCATCGCTCCGAGCCTGCATAGCGGCACAGCGGCTCTTCGGCGCTCAGCGCGCCGGATTCGTGATAACTCATGTCATCCACCCATTTTCTTCACCCGGATGCCATTGTCGGGCCACAGGTACTAAGAAAATCTCAATGGTCGACTTTTACGCGAATTCTACAGGTCACTGCCCCTTGCCGCCCTGCCCGGACTGCCGATAAGGTCGCCCCTGAACCTCAACGCAAAAGGCAGCTCAGCATGGACGTGAAATCAGTCGGAGTGATCGGCGCTGGTCAGATGGGCAATGGAATCGCTCATGTCATGGCGTTGGCTGGGTATGACGTTCTGTTGAACGACATCAGCAAAGAGGCGCTGGATTCGGCGCTTGAAACGATCAGCGGCAACATGGCCCGGCAGGTTTCGCGTGGGAAAATCACCGAAGACGACATGCAGGCGGCACTGTCCAAGATCAAAACCACGCTGAACCTGCCCGACATCGGCAAAACCGACCTGGTGATCGAGGCCGCGACCGAGCGCGAGACGATCAAACAGGCCATATTTGAAGACCTGCAACCGCACCTTCTGCCGCACACAATTCTGACGTCGAACACCTCGTCGATTTCGATCACGCGGCTGGCCAGCCGGACAGACCGGCCGGAACGTTTCATGGGCTTCCATTTCATGAACCCGGTCCCGGTGATGCAACTGGTCGAGCTGATTCGGGGGATCGCCACCGACGAAGAGACCTTTGCCACCTGCAAGACGGTGGTGGACCGGTTGGGAAAGACCGCCGCCAGCGCCGAGGATTTTCCGGCCTTCATCGTAAACCGCATCCTGATGCCGATGATCAACGAGGCGGTTTATACGCTGTATGAAGGGGTCGGCAGCGTGCAGTCGATCGACCAGTCGATGAAACTGGGTGCCAACCATCCGATGGGGCCATTGGAACTGGCCGATTTCATCGGGCTGGACACCTGCCTGGCCATCATGAACGTTTTGCATGACGGGCTGGCAGACACCAAATACCGCCCATGCCCGTTGCTGACGAAATATGTCGAGGCAGGATGGTTGGGGCGCAAGACCGACCGCGGGTTCTATGACTATCGCGGCGAGGTGCCCGTTCCCACACGCTGACGGAACAAGGGGGCCAGCCCCCTCGCCCGGATTTCATCCGGGCTCACCCCCCCCGGGATATTTATTGCCAGATGAACTCGAGGGTCACGAAGTGCGCGATTGGCCGAGCGCCAAGGTGTGCTGGCGCAACCAGGCCATGAAGCCACGGGGGTCTCGTTCAAGCAGCTCCATGTCAGCATCGGAAATCGGCTCTCCGATTACCGGCGATTGCGGCTTGTTGCAGGAGCGGACGATTTCGTGCAGCAAGAGGCCCTGACGCAGAATCGGCGACAGTTTGTTGGCGATCTGGTACCAGCGGGAGTTGCTTCCCGGGAAGAAGATCGGCAGGATTCTGGCCCCGGACCGGCGGATCATCTTGGCGGTGAACACGTTCCATTCACGTTCCTGCGCAGGTCCGAACCAGGTGTCGGATGACATCACCACCCCCGACGGAAACAGGGCGACGACTCCCCCGTTCTTCAGATGTTCCATCGCCTTGGCGCGCATCTCGAGCATCTTGGGTTGGGCTTCAGGGTCATGCGGGAACGGCACCGGGATCATGAAGGAGGTCGCCGCCTCGTCGAGCCCGGTCAAGACTGAGCGGGTCAGGATACGATAGTCCTGGCGAACGCGACCGATAAGTTCTGCCAAGATCATGCCATCCACCATCCCGTGCGGGTGGTTGGCGACAACCACGACCGGACCTTCCTTGGGAATGCGCGCGATCTGGTCCTCGGGCGTGGTCAGGTCGATGCCCATGGTCCTGAGCGCGCCGCCCCAGAACTTCTGGCCACGGTAGTTCTCGTTCTGCTTTTCGAACTTGTTGACCATCCGCAGGATGGTGAGCTTGCCCGTGCACCACTCGATCGCCTTGATCGCGGTCGCGGTCCAGGGATCGTCGAAAGAATTTGCGTAGGTCAGCGTTCTGCGGTCGTAGACTTCGCCCTGTTGCGATGCCCCATCCGCAACCGGGCTTGTCTTGGTTTCGTGCGTGGTTTCCGCCAATTCCTGGTCTTCCCGTTCCTGTGTCGCGGTGCCGGGCTCAGTACCCTTCGCCGAACTTGTCGTTCACCAGGGCTTCCAGCGCATCCGCCAACGCCTCAGCATCCGGCCCGGACGTTTCGACGTCAATAGTGGTTCCGCGCGAGGCTGCCAACATCAAAAGCCCCATGATGCTGTCGCCCGAAGCGGACAAACCGTCCTTCGACACCTCGGCGCGGGCGTCAAAGCCTTCGACCACCTCGACCAGCTTGGCCGACGCGCGCGCGTGCAGCCCTTTTTCATTGATGATTTTCAAAGTTCTGGTGGCCATGTCCATTCGATCCGGTCTCAGTCCAGCGTCACATTTTGCGTATTGATGTACTTTCGTCCAGCCTCCATCGCCTGGCGAACGGCATCGCCTACGGGCAGGTGGCGGCTTTTGGCCAGCTTGATCAGCATCGGCAGGTTGGCTCCGTAGAGGATTCGCCGGTCCTGCGGCGCACAGGCCCGCAGGCTGAGATTCGAGGGACTGCCCCCGAACAGATCGGTCACGACGACCACGCCATCGCCGACATCCACCGCATCGGCAGCGCGGCAGATCTCGGCCTGTTTTTCCTCGCGGTCATGATCCGGCTCGATCGCGATCGCCACCAGCCCGGGTTGCCGGCCTACGACATGCTGCATGGCCGCCAGGTATTCCTGTGCCAATCCGCCATGCGCCACGATTACAATTCCGATCAATCCGGCCTCACATTCAACGATCGACGTTCCATTTCCCGGTGCCTAGTTGCCACCGGCTGGCCCCTGTCCGCAAGGGCCTTTGCAACGGCCTCGGCCACCGCGACCGACCGATGCTGCCCTCCGGTGCATCCGAAGGCGACCGACAGATGCGCCTTTCCTTCGGCCCGAAAGGCCGGCAGCAGAACCTGCAGCAGGTCGACGACCCGCTCGAAAAACGGAGCATAGTTCATGTCAGACTGTACATAGGCTGCCACGTCCGGATTTCGACCATCGGCCGAGCGAAGTTCGGGGCGCCAATAGGGGTTGGCCAGAAACCGGCAGTCGAACACCATATCGAGCCCCCGGGGCAGCCCCCGCTTGTATGAGAACGACTCGATCGAAACCGCAAGGTGTCGCCCCCCTTCCGGGGCGAACCAGCGTTCGACCTCTTCGCGCAGCTGATGGATGTTCAGCGTGCTGGTGTCGATCAGAGTATCCGCGACCTCTCGGATGGGGGCCAACAGCTCTTTTTCCTGTTGGATGCCGGTTTCGGGGCTGGCATCCGCCGCGACCGGGTGGCGTCGCCGGGTTTCCGAAAACCGCCGCAGCAGCACCTCGTCGCTGCAATCCAAGTACAGCGTGGTCAGATCCACCTGCGCCATACGACCCAGCTTGGCGACCAGTTCGATGAAGCCGATGGTCGAGAAATCACGGTTGCGCGCATCGATGCCCAACGCAAGGGGGCGGGTGGGGCCGGGCCCCTCCATCAACCGCATGAGCAGCCCCATGGGCAGGTTGTCGATGGCCTCATAGCCCAGGTCCTCGAGCACGTGGATGGCGGTCGAACGCCCGGCTCCGGAGGGGCCGGTCACCAGGACAACGCGGCGCTGCGTGTTCATTTGCTGGGCCATTGCGGGTCGACTCGTCCCATCTTCATCAGTTGCATCAAGGCTGCCGCCAGATTGGGCGTGTCGGCGGCCCGAAGCAAGGGCAAGGACTGCCCCAATAGAGGAAACCGCATCGGTTCGGGCAGGCGCTCGGGTTCGGGACGGTCCAGATCGACCAACCAGCGCACGGGCGTGGCCATGGCTACCTCGGCGCGCAGCAGCCCGATGCCGCGCGCCTCGATCAGGCCGCGTACCGGGTCAACCCCATCGGCCACCACGTCCTGCCCGTGCAGCCACAGGGCGATCCGGTCATCGCCGACCAGCCAGGCGCCATGGGCCATCATCTGCAAAGCCAGCGAGGATTTCCCTGCGCCCGAACGCCCTAGGATCAAAGCCCCGTGCCCGCCGACCGCGACGCACGAGCCATGCACGACCACCCTGCCTGCGACCGGGTCCTGCGGAAGATCTCCGACGCCCATGGGTCAGACGGGCAGGCCCACGACAAAGCGCGCGCCCAACGGATCCGATGTCGGGTCGGCGTCGGTCGGCCGGATGTTCTCGGCCCAGATTACGCCGCCATGGGCTTCGACGATTTGCTTGGAAATCGCCAGTCCCAGCCCCGAGTTGTTGCCGAAATGCTCGGGCGGGCGTTGCGAATAGAAACGCTTGAACACCTTTGTCAGCGCCTGATCGGGAATGCCTGGCCCGGTATCCTCGACCACGACCAACACCCGGTTTTCGCGCTGCCGCACCCAGACACGGATCGCGTCCCCCTTTTCGCAGAACGAAATGGCGTTGGTGATCAGGTTGACGAACACCTGGGCCAGACGCGCCTCGAGCCCGTTGACGATGATCGGCTTCGCCGGCAGATCGGTGATGTAGTCGATCCCCTTCGACCGGGCATCCTCACCCAGATATTGGCCAATGTTGCCCAGCAGCTTGAGCAGATCGAAGGGCTGCTCCTCTTCCTTGACCAGTTCGGCATCCAGACGCGAAGCGTTCGAAATGTCGCTGACCAGCCGGTCCAGCCGCCGCACGTCATGTTCAATCACGCCCAACAGTTTCTCGCGCTGGTCGTCGCGCTTGACCATCCGCAGGGTGCCGACGGCCGATTGCAGGCTGGCCAGCGGGTTCTTGATCTCGTGGGCGACGTCGGCCGCGAACTGCTCGTTGGCGTCGATGCGATTGTACAGCGCCGTCACCATGCCACGCAGAGCCCGACTCAGGCGCCCGATCTCGTCCGGGCGGGCGCTGAGGTCGGGCATGCGGATGCGCCCCGGATTGACACCCGTGCCCCGATCCTTGCCCATCTCGGCCGCCGCAGCCAGATCGGCCAGCGGGTTGGCGATGGTCGAAGCCAGAACAAGACTGAGGCCGATCGAAACCAGCAATGCGACGACGAACATCTGGAGGATGCGCTCCTGCTCCTTGCGGGCCAGCGCGTCGATCTCGCCGGGCGGACCGGTGATGGCAACGGCACCGATCGGATCCCCGGCCTGCAGGATCGGCGAAGCCGCGACGATCACCGTGTCGCCCATGACGTCGCTAACCGCCTGCACCTGCAACTGGCCGTTCAGTGCGCCAGGCACGATTTCCTGAACGCGCTGGGCCAGCGTCGGGGCCTGATCCTGCGCCGCACCGGTGAAGACCTTGTACAACCCGTTCCAAACCGCGTTCAGGGCGTCACTGATCAGAGTGCTGCCCGTGGGCGCATCGGCCTCGGTCGGGATCAGCCCCGGCACCCTGGCCACGGATGATTCGCCCCGCGTCCATCCGATCAGCGTACCTGTGTCATCATAGACGAATACCTCGCCGCCTTCGGGTATGCTGAGCAACGACAGCGTGTCCTTGATGTTCAAATCCGCCGTCGCCCGAGCGCCCTCGGTCCGCCGCAGTTGGGCTTCAAAGACATTCGACACCAACTTGGCGTCGCCGATCAGGTCGCGTGCCGTCTGCTGGACCCGCTCGGCCCGGGAGTCATCCAGATACAAAAGACCGGCGACGAGGGTCACCAGGGCGATCAGGTTGAACGTGATGATCTTGCGGGCCAGCGGCGAGTTGCGCAACGTGAACAGCGTCCGGCGCGAGCGACGCGCGCGCAATTCGGCCGATTCGGGGTCCTGTGGGATGACCCAGTCATCCCCCAATACGACGCCACCGTCGCGCATTTCGCTGCCCTGCTGGGTGTCCCTCACGAAACCCAATCACCTTTGCTAAAGCCAGTCCGGCTTATTCTTCGTTGTACCGGTATCCTATGCCATAAAGTGTCTCGATGGCCGAAAATTCTGGATCGGCCGCGCGCATTTTCTTGCGCAGACGCTTGATATGGCTGTCGATCGTGCGGTCGTCCACATAGACCTGATCGTCATAGGCCACATCCATCAGCTGATCGCGGCTTTTGACGAAACCTGGCCGCTGGGCCAAGGCTTGCAGCAACAGGAACTCGGTCACCGTCAGGGACACGTCCGTGCCTTTCCAGCTGACCGCGTGGCGCAACGGGTCCATCCGCAGGTGGCCTCGTTCCATGACCTTGGTCTCGCCGGGCGCCGACGCCGACGCATCGCCCGAGATCGCTTCCTGCCGGCGCAGCAAGGCGCGGATCCGTTCGACTAGAAGACGTTGCGAGAACGGCTTTTTCACATAGTCATCCGCCCCCATGCGCAGGCCCAGAACCTCGTCGATCTCGTCGTCCTTCGAGGTCAGGAAGATGACCGGCATCTGGGTTTTCTGACGCAGACGCTGTAACAGGTCCATGCCGTCCATCCGGGGCATCTTGATGTCCAGAACCGCCATGTCGGGCAGTTTCTTGTTGAACGCATCCAGGGCGGCCTGCCCGTCATTGTAGGTTTCGACCTCGAATCCCTCGGCCTCGAGCGTCATGGACACGGACGTAAGGATATTCCGATCGTCGTCCACCAGTGCAATCTTAGACATAGGGCTGCCCTCTACCTGCTCACTGAAGTTATCTTGTGCTTTTGTAGGGCATTCTTGGCTTTTTTAAGGCCGCGAATCAATCCGGATGTACGAATCGCGCCACATTGTTCACGAAGCTGAGACAAAAAGGTCGTAACGGATGGCCGAAAGTGGTCGCGCTTTCCGACAGGAAATTCGTGGTTGCGCTAAACTTGGATGTGATGGCGCTAACTGTGCCAAACCGTCCTGTTCATGCCTTTGGCGCCCATGTTAAGACACGAGCATCCGCCGGTTTCCCGGCAAAAATGCCCAAAGTGCGCTGAAGGATTTTTTCCGGCGCCGCCACAGGAGAAGACACGCATGACATCTGGACGGGTTAACCCGCAATTTCGCCTCGAAGATCAGGGCATCGGGGGTCTGGGCAATGTCTATTACAACTTCATCGAACCGGCGCTGATCGAAGAGGCCCTCAAACGGGGCGAAGGCACGCTGGGCAACGGCGGGGCCTTCCTGGTCTCGACCGGCAAGTTCACCGGCCGCTCACCCAAGGACAAGCATGTGGTCAAGACCGACAGCGTGGCCGACAGCATCTGGTGGGAAAACAACGCCGCCATGAGCTCCGAGGGCTTTGACGCCCTTTACGACGACATGCTGGCGCACATGCGGGGCAAGGATTACTTCGTGCAGGATCTGGTCGGTGGGGCCGATCCCACCTATGCGATCAACGTGCGCATGGTCACCGAGCTGGCCTGGCACAGCTTGTTCATCCGCCACATGCTGCGCCGCCCCGACCGCGAGGACCTGGACGAGTTCGTCGCCGATTTCACCGTCATCAATTGCCCCAGCTTCAAGGCGGATCCGGCCCGGCACGACTGCCGCAGCGACACCGTGATCGCGTTGAACTTCGACCGCAAACTGATTCTGATCGGCGGCACCGAATACGCCGGCGAGAACAAGAAATCCGTGTTCACGCTGCTCAACTACCTGCTGCCGGAAAAAGGTGTGATGCCGATGCACTGCTCGGCCAACCACGCCGTCGGCAACCCGGTCGACACAGCCGTGTTCTTTGGCTTGTCGGGCACCGGAAAGACCACTTTGTCGGCGGACCCGGCGCGCGTTCTGATCGGTGATGACGAACACGGCTGGTCCGACCGCGGCACCTTCAACTTCGAAGGCGGCTGCTATGCCAAGACCATCAACCTAAACCCCGAGGCCGAACCCGAGATCTACGCGACCACCTCGAAATTCGGCACCGTGGTCGAGAACATGGTTTTTGACCCCGAGACCCGGGAACTTGATTTCGACGATGACAGCCTGACCGCGAACATGCGCTGCGCCTATCCGCTGGAATACATCTCGAACGCGTCGAAAACCGCTTTGGGCGGCCATCCGAAGAACATTATCATGCTGACCTGCGATGCCTTCGGCGTGCTGCCTCCCATCGCGCGGCTGACCCCGGCGCAGGCAATGTACCACTTCCTGTCGGGCTTCACCTCGAAGGTCGCCGGAACCGAGCGCGGCGTGACCGAGCCGCAACCCACCTTCTCGACCTGCTTCGGCGCCCCGTTCATGCCGCGCCGCCCCGAGGAATACGGTAAGTTGCTTCGCGACAAGATCGCCCAGCACGGCGCCACCTGCTGGCTGGTGAACACCGGCTGGACCGGCGGCGCCTACGGTGTAGGCAGCCGGATGCCGATCAAGGCCACCCGCGCCCTGCTGACCGCAGCTCTGGACGGCTCGCTGGCCGACGCGGAATACCGCAAGGATGCCAATTTCGGTTTTGATGTACCGGTGGCGGTACCGGGCGTCCCCGAAGTGCTGCTGGATCCGCGCCGGACATGGGATGATCAGGCCGCCTTCGACAAACAGGCCGAAAAGCTGGTGCAGATGTTCGCTGAGAATTTCGAGCAGTACCTGCCTTTCATCGACGAAGATATCCGGGCCGTGGCGATCGGCTGATACCGCGCAGACCACTTCAGCAGACGGGGGCCACGCGGCCCCCGTTCTTCGTGTGGCGGAACCCAACGGAACCTCACTATCCCTATGGTTGTAATTCCGATGTTGCGCATACAAATGCGTTGCTTGGCATGCGAACTTGCGATAGAGAAACTTCTCAACTCGCAAATAGCCCGGCGCTTGCGCACCGGGCCGGGACTGAAGATACACTGAAAATACCTTGTGGGCGACCTGCATCTGTTCACTCACCACAAGAACAGGCCGTCTAATCAAGAGTATAGTGGACTAGTAGGGGGCTAGTGTCAACGTGACAGCGGAATGCCGCTTCGGGGCGTGCCAAGTGTTCCACCGAAACTGTTCCACCCAAACGGGGCGTTATGTTGGCAGCAAGAATATCAGGAATGAACATGACCGAAATCTCGAAACTGGCCGAATTGCGCAAACTGGTACACAGCATGGAGCGTACACTGGGTCTCGAGGAACTATCTCCGGTTGAACGTGACATTTATTATGCGGCCGAAGAATTGTCCAAGAACGGTTCCGAGATCCGCACCTATGGATTGATCGAACACACCCTGGTGCAAAGCATATCCAGACCGACTTTCTTCCGCGCACTGAAATCGCTGGTGCAGAAAGGCTATCTGGCGCACAGCGGAAACGCAAACAGGGGCCGCTATATCGTCAATGCGCCGCGTTGACCTGCTGCTGCGCTCGCTCAGCTGAACCTCATGCGATCGTGGATCACTGACACGTTTTTCGCCTCGCTGGCATATGTCGGAGCGTCATTTCTGACGTTTTCGGTTCTGATGCCTCTGCAGAACGTTTTCTTCCCGGAATACCCAAGCCGCGCCAGCCTGCTGTTTCTGCCACATGGCGTGCGGGTTCTGGCGGCCTGGCTGCTTGGATGGCGGGCCATTCCGGCGCTGTTTCCCGGAGTGTTCATCGTATTCGCACTGCTGGGCGGCGCGGATGTGTTTCTGGCAAACCGACTGCTGGCGATTGCCATCGCGGTCACGACGGCACCGGCGGTGTTCTACCTGCTGAAATGGGCGGGGTGGGATCTGTTTCCCGCCCCTGGCCGCAGCCCGTGCTGGGCCTGCATCATGGGGGTCGGTGTGATCACATCGATTCTGGTGTCCATCTTGACCAACTTGGCCTTCGGCAGTTCGACCTCGGAATATGTTGCGTTTCTTATTGGTGACATGTCAGGGCTGCTGTTTTTGATGTTCGGCTTGTATTTCGCCTTTCGCGTAGTCGACCGCCAGACCTGACCGATCACCCGACCAGACCGCGCCGCAACAGGTTTGCACCGGCGACCATCAGCACCAGCAGCGTTGCCTTGCGAAATGTGGCCTGATCGATCCGGTCGTGCAAGCGCAGCCCCAACCACATGCCTGCCACCGCGGGAACTGTCAGCGCCATGGAAAACGGCACCGTATCGGCGCGCAGCACCCCCGATCCCACATGCGCCACGGCCAGCGCCACGGCACCCAATCCGTAAATCACCCCCTGTATCCGCAGCTGCTCGGACTTGGGCGTGTTCAGCGCGGTCAGATAAGCCACGGTTGGCGGCCCCCAAACCCCGGAAATGCCCCCGACGAACCCGGCCATCGCGCCAATCGCAGCTTCGATCCGCGCCGAAGGCCGGGACAGGCTCAGCCCGAACCCCAGCAACTGCATCGCGGCAAAAAACGTGACGGGAAGACCGACCAGCAACAAGAACGCCCGCGCCGGCACAAGGCTGACCAACTGCGCGCTGGCAAGCAGGAACACCAGCCCCACCATCAGGAACACCCGGAACTGCCGAATGGCCGACACCGCCGCCGCACGCCCTTCGCGCAGTGCCTGAAACCCGTTCGTGACCAACGTGGGCAGGATGAGCCCGGCCAGGGCCAGTTGCGGCGGCAGCATCATGCTCAGCCCCGAAACAAGAACCATCGGCATGGCAAACCCGACCATGCCTTTGACCGCACCGGCCAGAAAGGCCACCGCGAAGGCAAGGCAGAGCTCGGGCCAACTCAGCATCGAAAACAGTGTCATGCCCTTAAATAACACCCTGCATTTCTTCTGCATCGCAAAAATCGTTGCGTAATTTTTGGACCTTTTCGACGCATTTTGTGAATTTTTGTTGCGCTGCACTTGCAGCATGATATGACCAGACAACCCAGCAAAGGACGTGATTCATGGCCCATGACGGACAAGATATGACGAACATGACTTCTCAGCCGGTTCTGCCCGATCTTCTGACCCTGACGGGGGCCGCGCTGCCGGCAGTTCAGTCCGTCTTTGACCGGGCGCGCGATGCAGTGCGCGAGATGGTCACGCCCGAGGGTCGCGTCTCGGGCGCCTTGGTCGAAGCGAACCAGACCGCCGCGCATGGGCTGGCCTGGCTGGCCACCTACAACCAGTCGCTGCAGCAGATGCAGAAATGGGCCGAGGCGCTGGACGCCCAGGGCAAGTTCGGCGAGATGGAGCAGTTGCTGCACCAAATCGCGTTTGGTGAATACCTGCACCAGGTCGCCGGCGGCATCCCGATGAACCAGGGCGAGGTCGTGCGCCTGCAGGATCTGGGGCTGGGCTGGGATGCGCTGTCGGGCTTCCAATGCGCCGAGGTGCAGACGCTGATGGCACAGGCCAACAGCCAGGCCGCGCGCAGCCGTCTGGTTCAGCTGATGCAAGACCAGTCCGGGGCCACGATGTTCGGCGCCTCGGGCCTGGACGAAGAGCTGGAGATGATCCGCGAGCAGTTCCGCCGCTATGCTCTGGATCGGGTCGAGCCCAACGCGCACGAGTGGCACCTGAAGGACGAACTGATCCCGATGGAAATCATCGAGGAACTGGCCGAGATGGGCGTCTTTGGCCTGACCATCCCCGAGGAATATGGCGGGTTCGGCCTGTCCAAAGCGTCGATGTGCGTGGTTTCCGAGGAACTGTCCCGCGGGTACATCGGCGTCGGCAGCTTGGGCACCCGGTCCGAGATCGCGGCCGAACTGATCCTGGCGGGCGGCACCGATGCACAAAAGGCCCAATGGCTGCCCAAGATCGCGAGCGCGGAGATCCTGCCCACCGCCGTCTTCACCGAACCGAACACCGGCTCGGACCTCGGCAGCCTGCGCACCCGCGCGGTCAAGGACGAGAACGGCGACTACAAGATCACCGGCAACAAGACCTGGATCACCCATGCCGCGCGCACCCATGTGATGACGCTGCTGGCACGCACCGATCCCGAAACCACCGACCATCGCGGATTGTCGATGTTCCTGGCCGAAAAGACGCCCGGCACCGACGACAACCCATTCCCGACCCCCGGTATGACCGGCGGCGAGATCGAGGTGCTGGGCTATCGCGGCATGAAGGAATACGAGCTGGCCTTCGACGGCTTCCACGTCAAGGGCGAGAACCTGCTGGGCGGCGAGGAAGGCAAGGGCTTCAAGCAGCTCATGGAAACCTTCGAATCCGCGCGCATCCAAACCGCCGCCCGCGCCATCGGCGTGGCCCAAAGCGCGCTGGACATCGCCATGCAATACGCGCAGGAGCGCAAGCAGTTCGGCAAGGCCCTGATCAACTTCCCGCGCGTGTCGGGCAAGCTGGCGATGATGGCGGTCGAGATCATGATCGCCCGTCAGCTGACCTATTTCAGCGCCTGGGAGAAGGACAACGGCCACCGCTGCGACCTGGAGGCCGGGATGGCCAAGCTGCTGGGCGCGCGTGTTGCCTGGGCGGCGGCCGACAACGGGTTGCAGATCCACGGCGGCAACGGTTTCGCGCTGGAATACAAGATTAGCCGCGTTCTGTGCGACGCCCGCATTCTGAACATCTTTGAAGGCGCCGCCGAGATCCAGGCGCAAGTCATCGCGCGGCGTCTGCTGGCCTGAGCGCCAGTACGTCGCGGTTTCCCCAACTTGACCCGGCCGGGTGCCGGGTCTTTTCTTTTGTGGCAATCCAGTAGTGCCGAATGACCAGATCTGCCGTATTCAATTCACCCAACTCGACCCACCAGACACGATGGCGCGCTAAATTCCCGCTTGGGCCCCGGTACAGGTTTCAGCTAAGTAGCTATCGAACCGCATCATGCTGCGCCGCGGCTACGCAGATGCCGACCTGATCTTTGCGGAGTGACGATGGCGCGCCTTCTGATCCTTGTTCTTGGCTTCCTGCTTGCGGGATGCAGCACGCCGTCCGGCACACCCTCGGGCGATGTTGCCGGTCTGACCCGCGCCATTCAGAACCTCGGCCCCGATGTCGATCCGCAGGAAGCCGCCCGCGCGGCACGAATCGCTCATGACTATGCGCTGCAGCTGAGGGCCGAGTATCGGGTCACCGATCCGGCGATCATTCACAACGCCAAGGTCATCAACGGTTTTCGCGAACGCGGGCTGTGCAATGACTGGGCCGAGGATATCCTGAAGCGGCTGCGGCAAGAGAACTTCCGCACGCTGGACCTGCACTGGATCACCTCGCCACCGACCCCGTTCCGCATCATCCACCACTCCGCCGCGATCAGCGCCAAGGGCGACGGGCCCTATGACGCGATCGTGCTGGACGGCTGGCGCAACGGGGGTGACCTGTTCTGGGCGCCGGTGCGCGAGGATACGCGCTACAACTGGCGTCCACGGATGGAGGTGCGCACCGAACTGCTGGCGCAATGACGCCAAGTCGGGATAGAAAGCCCTCATGCTGCGCCTGAGCCTGATCCTGCCCGCCCTTGCCCTGTTGCAATGTGATCGCGACGAAAGCGTCGCCGCCTATGGCGCGGCCGACCGCACCTGGGTGCTGCAGGAAGTGAACGGCCAGTCCTATGACGCGAGCGCCTTGCTGCGCTTTCCCGAAGAAGGCAAGATTGCCGGCAACGCGCCCTGCAACAGCTACTCGGGCACATTGAGCGCGCCCTATCCGTGGTTCGAAATCGCCGACCTGACCGCCACCCGCGCCGCTTGCGCCGGGCTTGAGGCCGAAGGGTTCTATTTCGCCGCGCTGCTGGCGATGACGCAGTCCGAGGTGTCGGGCGACGTGCTGATCCTGCGCAACGAGGACGGGCACGAGATGGTGTTCAAAGCCGCCGAGTGAACTGATCGACAAAGCGGGCGCGGGCTTCGGGCAGCGGCGTGTGACCCAGCGATGGCGCCACGCGATGCGCCAGGAAATAGCCGGTTGTGCGCAGCCCGGCGGCGACCTCGTCATCCGGGGCGACCCCCTGCCCGCGCAACACCGGCGGCAGAGGCAACAGCCGGTCGGCCCAATCCCCGGCGCCTTCGGCACTGACCGCCCGACCTGTCTTGGGTGAGACATAGGCCAGCCCCTCGGTCGTGCCGGTCACGGCGCAGCGTGTCAGGTCCAGCCCAAAGCCCAACTCTTCAAGCAGGGCCAGTTCCCAGCGCAGATAGGCCAGCGGCCAGATCTCATCCTGGCCCAGCAGATCCATCAGCTGTTCCGTCTGCCGGTAGAGGCCGGGGTGTGGTTCGCGTTCGGGCAGGCAGAAGGACAGCAGCGCCACGACCACGTTCAGCCCTGACAACGCCAACCGCCCCGAAAACGCCGCCGCCGCGCGCGAGCGCAGCGGCTCGACCTGGAAGGTGCCGATATGTTCCTGCAATCGCGCCCGCCATAGCACGTCCAACTGCGCGCCGGGTTGCAGGATGGGCGCAATCTTGCGGCTGGCACCCCCGCGCACCACGCCCGCATGGCGGCCATGGGTTTCGGTGAACACCTCGATGATGGCCGCAGTTTCGCCGTGGCGGCGGGTGGTCAGAAGAATGCCATGGTCGCGCCAGTCCATGCGGGGCCTTTGGTTTGCCTTGAGGTCGCGTCGAACCGTGACGGTACGGCGCGGCGCAAAAAGAAGCAAATTCAATCGAAGAACTCCAACTGACGCGCCGGAATTGTGGACTTGAATTCGCAGCGGCATTACCCGGAACGGGCAGCCACGAGGCCAGACATGACCGACGCAACCTTTCCCAGCATTTCCCCCGCCTTCCGCCGCGCGGACATGGCGGTGCATGCGCTGGGGCTGGCGTTGATCTTGGGCGCGGGCGGCACGCTGCTGTCAAAAGCGATGGCCCATCTGCAAGGTGCGCTGGTGGCTGCGGTCTTGGTCTATGTGGCGTGCGCGCTGGCGTCGAACCTGGCGTCCTGGACCTATCACTTTCTGCCGCTGCACGAGCGGCGGACGCTGCTGCGGCGCATGGACCACGCGGCGATCTATCCCAGCATCGCCGGCACCTTCACGCCGTTCTTCGTTCTGGCTGGCACGCCCTGGACGATGGGTCTGCTGGTGGTGTGCTGGGCTCTGACGGCGGTGGCGGTCTGGAACAAGACAACCAATGAAACCGTGAAATCGCGCTGGTCGACCGCGTCCTACCTAGGACTGGGAGCGCTGGGGCTGCTGGCCCTGCCCGACCTGCGGAGCGTACCCGTAGCGACACTTTGGTGCATTCTGGCCGGGTCGGGCTGCTATGTAGTCGGAACCGCGTTCTATGCCCGCAAGACGCTGCCCTACCGCTATGCGATCTGGCACGTCTGGGTGAACCTGGGCGGGGTCGGCATGTTCGCGGGCGTCTGGCTGGCACTGTCGCCCCTGTGGATGCCCGGAGCATCCTGACGGGCGCGGAAAGGCCCGATCAGGAATAAGTGTTTTTCAGCGCAGATCCCACTGATAGAAAGCACTCGGAACGGGGAACTAAAACGGGATCTACCGCCATGGACTGGCCGAATGACCTTCTACGCGACATCTTCAATGACCCGGACACCCCCAACAAGATCAGAAAACGCATCCGCCGCGAATTGAAACCCACCGAGGTCGACTATCGCGGGTGCCGGATGCGCATTCATCCCGCCGACAACAACACGGAATTTCAGATCTGGCGCATGGGGCGCACCCAGGAAGAACGTGCTTTGCGGCATATTCTGAAAGACCTGCCCAAAGACCGCCCGATCGTGGCCTATGACGTTGGCGCCAATGCCGGGGCTCACACCCTGCGCCTGGCAGCGGTCGCGGCACCCGGATCAGTGATCCATGCATTCGAACCCAACCCTGTCATGCGGGCGCGGCTGGAAGAAAACATCCACCTGAACGCATTTGACTGCATCCGGGTCCATGATTGCGCGATTTCGGACAATAGCGGCGAGATGGAGCTGTTTGTGCCAGCGCAGGGAAACCTGGGGCTGGCCAGACTGGGCGAACCGATGCGCGGCGCCAACGGCATATCGGTTCAGGTGCGGACGCTGACCGAGTTTCTGCCATCCGACCCGGATACGCCGATCGACCTGGTCAAGGTGGATGTCGAGGGCCAGGAAGACCGGGTGCTTGCCCCGCTGATCACCGAAGCTTCGGCCACCCAGAAACCCAAATCGATCTTCTTCGAACTCCAGCACGAACGCTTCTGGTCGGTCGATATTGCGGGTCTTTTGGAGCAAAACGGATATGAATTACGCGGTAAATTCGGGCGCAACGCGCTGTATCGGCTGACCTGAAAGGTCCAGGTCTCAGTCCAGCCCTTCCTCGTTCAAAAGATGCCGGCTTTGCCGGTCTTCGACCTCGATTACCCAGAGGTCGGGGTCAAAGCTGCGCTGGCGGGCGATCGCCTCGTCCACCTCAGCCTCGGGACCTTTGGCCAACTCGATCCATTTGCGTGCGCCGCTGAGCAGGTCGAAGCTGCGCTGAAAGACGGTGGCATTGCCGTCGAGCGTGTTGAGCTTGACCAGAACCGCGCCGGCAGTGTCGTCGCCATGGGCTACGACAAAGGCGGGGATCTCGTGCAGGCGCAGCCGGGCCAGGTAGGCGTGGACCCAGAACTCGGCCGTCAGGCGGGTCATGTGTTGCCGTCTTTGAAATCCAGACCCATCTCCGAGTAGCGCTCGGCCTCTTCCAGCCAGTTGGGCCGGACCTTCACCTGCAGGAACAGGTGGACTTTGCGATCAAGGAAATCCTCCAACTCGGCCCGCGCGGCCTGGCTGATGGCTTTGATCGTCTCGCCGCGCTTGCCCAGCACGATGCCCTTGTGGCCGTCGCGCATAACATAGATCACCTGGTCGATCCTGGCCGAACCATCCTTGCGTTCTTCCCAGTTCTCGGTCTCGACAGTCAGCTGATAGGGCAATTCCTGATGCAGGCGCAGGGTCAGCTTCTCGCGCGTAATTTCGGCCGCGATCATGCGCAGCGGCAGATCGGCGATCTGGTCTTCAGGGTAGAGCCAGGGGCCTTCGGGCAATTGCTGCGCCAGCCATTTGCGCAGGTCATCGACGCCGTGGCCTTTTTCAGCCGAAATCATGAAGGTTTCGGCAAAGGGGAAGCGATCATTCAGTTCGCGGGTCAGTGACAGCAGCGCGGGGGCCTCGACCCGGTCGATCTTGTTGATCGCCAGCGCCACCTTGCGGCCTTGCGCGATCTCGGACAGGCCATCCAGGATACGCTCAACGCCTTCGGTGATACCGCGATGCGCCTCGACCATCAGAACGATGATGTCAGCATCGGCCGCCCCGCCCCAGGCCGCCGCGACCATCGCGCGGTCAAGTCGGCGGCGGGGTTTGAACAGACCCGGCGTGTCGACGAAGACCAGTTGCGCATCACCCTCCATCGCAACGCCGCGGATACGGGCGCGCGTGGTCTGCACCTTGTGCGTCACGATCGAGACCTTGGCCCCGACCATGCGGTTCAGAAGGGTGGATTTGCCTGCGTTGGGCTCTCCGATCAGGGCGATGAATCCGGCGCGTGTCGTCATGGTGTCGTTGGTCCTGGTTGCAAGTCTGTTTCCCTAGCGCAGAACGGCGTCGGGGGCCAGACCTGGACTGCGTCGTGAGCCGGGGGGGCCAGCCCCCGGGCCCCCCGGGATATTTTCAGCCAGATGAAGGCGGGCCGATTATTTGGGCAGACTGTCCAGCAAGGCACGTGCGGCGGCCTGTTCGGCCTGACGCTTGGAGGGCGCAGTGGCCTGAGCCTCGGGGCCGGATTCCAGCCGGGCGGCGATGGTGAAGACCGGAGCGTGATCAGGCCCTGTGCGCGACAGCTCGACATAGCTGGGCGGTTTCTGACCGCGGGCCTGGGCCCATTCCTGAAGCGCGGTCTTGGCGTCGCGGGCATCAGCCTTAACCGTATGGATCCGATCTCCCCAGAGCTTGAGGATCACGTCACGTGCAGCCTCGAACCCGGCATCGCGATAGACGGCGGCAATCACCGCCTCCATCGCGTCGCCCAGCAACGCCTGTTTGCGGCGGCCGCCCGACATCATCTCGGACCGCCCCAGCTTCAGCACTGCGCCCAGGTCGATCTGACGGGCGACCTCGGCACAGGTCTCCTTGCGCACAAGCGCGTTGAACCGCGGCGCCAACTGGCCTTCGGTGGCGGTCTTGTCGGCCTCGAGCAGTGCGCTGGCCATCACCAGGCCTAAGACCCGGTCACCGAGGAATTCGAGCCGCTGGTTGTCAGGCCGTGTGGCCGAAGAGACCGACCCGTGCGTCAGCGCCCGCACCAGCAGTTCGGGATTGGCGAACTGGTGCCCGAGGCGTTTCTGGAACGCCTTCATGTCAGCCGACAGCTTCAATGGATTGCCTTGAAGAACCTGTCGCCCCGCCAGGTCCAGAAGAACAGCATCGACCGGCCCGCAGACGAGAACATGATGCGATCGGCGCGACCGATCAGGTTTTCATAAGGCACGTAACCGACCCCGCCAGCCGATTGCGGCAGGCGCGAGTCGGCCGAGTTGTCGCGGTTGTCACCCATGAAGAAATAGTGGCCCTCGGGTACGAGGTAGATACCGGTGTTGTCCGATCCCTGGTTGCCGATGTTCAGGATTTCGTGCTGAACGCCGTTGGGCAGGGTTTCGATGAAGCGTGACTTCTCGCAGGTGCCGCCGACACCGACCGGGCCGTTTTCGCAGCGCGGGCGCAGGCGCTGCGGGCCTTGCGGCTCGGCGATCTCGGTGAAGGTGCCGTCGGGGGTCTGTTTGACCTCGACCCCGTTGATGTAGACCACCCCACCGCGCACCTGGATGCGGTCGCCCGGCAGGCCGATCAGCCGTTTGATGTAGTCGCGGCCGGTGACCGGGTGGCGGAACACGATCACATCGCCGCGTTCCGGCTCTCCGCCCAGCAGACGGGTGTTGTCTCCACCCATCCAGCCGCAGATGTCTTCGGCATCGATGTTGAGCCCGACACTGGGGATGATCAGGCTGGGGCACGAGGCGTAGGAGTAGCCATAGGCCATCTTGTTGACGAACAGGAAGTCGCCGATCAGCAGCGTGGGTTTCATCGATCCCGACGGAATCCAGAAAGGCTGAAAGAACAGAGTGCGGAAAACGCCCGCGATCAGCAGGGCATAGACGATGGTCTTGATCGTCTCCCAGATGGCGTTTCCGGATTTGGCTTGCTCGGCCATACTGCTCTCCAGTCCTTGCGTCGTTGGGGCTACATGCGGGGCGATCGAGGCCAAGTCAAGGCCGCGTCCGAATCGGCCACGCGGCGGGCCTCGATCACAACGAAAGCCTGGGCCCAGGGGTGGTCATCAGTCAGGGTGACGTGGATGATGGCCTCGTGCCCATCGGGCGTCATCTCGCGCAGCCGCTCAGCCGCCCAGCCGGTGACGTGCATCACGGGTTGCCCGGTGTGCAGGTTGGTCACGGCCATGTCCTTCCAGGCGATGCCCATGCGCAAGCCAGTGCCCAGCGCCTTGGAGCAGGCCTCTTTAGCGGCCCAGCGCTTGGCATAGGTGCCGGCGGTGTCGGCGCGCCGCTCGGCCTTGCGCTGCTCGGTCTCGGTGAAGACACGGTTGCGGAACCGGTCGCCGAACCGGTCAAGCGTGCCCTGGATACGGTCGATATTCGCCAGATCGGTGCCGATGCCGAGGATCATGTCAGGCGTCGACCTTTCCTGAATGCGACGGCGCTCGCGCCTCGTCCATCAGGCGGCGCATTTCATGGATGGCCGGACCCAGACCGCGGAAGATGGCCTCACCGATCAGGAAATGGCCGATGTTGAGTTCGCGCAGTTCGGGGAAGGCTGCCACGGGCTGCACCGTGTCATAGGTCAGACCGTGGCCGGCGTGTACTTCGAGCCCCAGCGCATGAGCAAAGGCGGACATCTCACGCAGCGCGTCCAGTTCTCGTCGCGCGTCATCCATCCGGCCTTCGGCATGGGCGTCGCAATAGGCGCCAGTGTGCAGCTCGATCACCTGCGCGCCGATGCGGTGGGCGGCCTCGATCTGCTTGCGGTCGGCGGCGATGAAGATCGATACGCGGCAGCCCGCGTCACGCAGCGGCGCGATGAAGTGGGCAAGACGATTTTCCTCGCGCGCGACTTCCAACCCGCCCTCTGTGGTGCGTTCCTCGCGCTTTTCGGGGACGATGCAGACCGCGTGCGGCTTGTGGCGCAGGGCAATCGCCTGCATCTCGGGGGTGGCAGCCATTTCAAAGTTCAGCGGCACAGACAGCACCTGCATCAAGCCTTCGATGTCGGCGTCGGAAATGTGGCGGCGGTCTTCGCGCAGATGCGCGGTGATGCCATCGGCACCGGCCTCTTCGGCCAGTTTGGCCGCGCGCAGCGGGTCGGGATATGCCCCGCCGCGCGCGTTGCGCACGGTGGCCACGTGGTCGATGTTCACGCCCAGACGCAGGTGAGTGTCAGACATCTTTCGATTCCTTTCTGGTCGCCCGCGCCGAACCTAGAGGGTTTGTTTGCGAAACGGCAGGGGCTGCTTCGGCGCGGCGTTTGATTTCCTCGAACTTGGCTTTGATCTTGGCCCGGCGGCGCTGTTGATAGGTGCGGATCAGCGGCAGGCTGATATAGCCGCAGATCACTCCGGCCACGATACCCGGGATGATACCGCCGATCATGTAAGGGTAGAATACGCCGTCATAGAACTGCGCCCAGCCATGCCAGTCGGCGACGCGGTCGGTGAACAGAGCCACGAAATTGTTCTTCAGATCCCCAAGCGCATCGGCGAATTTGCGCATCAGCCCCTGGGTGTCGCCCTCATCATATTTTGTGCCCAGCAGGAAATGCCCGGTCTGCAGGCAGATCACCCCGATCGGCACATAGGTCAGCGGGTTGCCGAAAAACGTGCCGCTGAGCGCGGCCAGAATGTTGCCGTTGATCAGCCGGGCCAGCACCGCAGCCACCACGAAATGCAACCCGTAGAACGGCGTGAACGAGGCGAACACTCCGGCGCCAATGCCGCGCGCGATACGCTCGGGCGTATCGGGCAGACGCCGGACGCGGTGTTTGACATAGTGAAAGGCGCGGGTCCAACCGCCGCGCGGATAAACGAACTCCGAGGCGGCCTGAAGAGCAGAGCGGCGATCACGGCGCTTGAATACCACTCCTGCGTATCCCCTCTCAGCTTGCTGCGACCGCAGCGTCCCGCGTGTTTCGATACCGTTCGACCGCCGCGACATCGCTTTCGGCCTCGAGCATCAGCATCAGCGAATGCAGCTGTTGCAGGTCGCGCACCTCGACACTGAGTAAAAGGCGGTAAAAATCCGGTTTGCGGTCCACGAATTCCAAGTTCGAGATATTGGCCTTTTTCTCGCCGATCAATGTGCAAATACGCCCCAGCACCCCGGCATCGTTGCCGATGGTCAGATCCAGCGTGGCGCCGTACGCCGCCGGGTGCGTACCCGAATGCCAGTGCAGATCAACCCAGCGCTGCGGCTGGTCTTCGAATTCGGTCAGGCGACCGCAGTCGATGGCATGCACCACTACACCTTTCCCGCGCGAAGTGATGCCCACGATCCTTTCCCCCGGAAGCGGCTGACAACAGGGCGCACGCTCGAATTTCTGGCCCGGTTCCAGGCCAATCACCGCGCGGCGCAGCGGGATCGCCTCGCCCTCATCCTTGGTCAGCTCGGGATAGACCACGGCGACCACGTCATGGGCTGTAAGTTCGGCACTGCCGACCCGGGCCAGCAACTCGTCGCTGTCCTTGATCCGCAGTTGCTTGGCAGCGGTCTCCAGCGCCTTGTCGGTCGCCTTGCGGCCCACGTGCTCGAACCCCGCGCGCACCAATTCGCGGCCCAGCTTGATGAATCTTTCGCGGTCGACCTCGCGCAGGGCGCGGCGGATTGCGGTGCGGGCCTTGCCGGTCACGGCAATCTCAAGCCATGTCACCTGCGGCGTCTGGCCGTCTGCGGTGATGATGTCGACCGATTGGCCGTTCTTGAGCCGGGTCCACAGCGGCACCCGGATGCCGTCGACCTTGGCCCCCACGCAGGCATGGCCGATGCGGGTGTGGATCGCATAGGCGAAATCGATCGGCGTTGCCCCACGCGGCAGCTTGACCACATCGCCCTTGGGCGTGAAGCAGAACACCTGGTCGGAATACATCTCGAGCTTGACCGCTTCGAGAAAATCCTCGTGGTCTTCCTCGGCGTTGAACTGTTCGGTCAGGCTCGCGATCCACTTGGCAGGGTCCACCGCAAAGGGGTTCTCGGTCCGCACCCCGTCCCGGTAGGACCAGTGCGCCGCCACACCGGATTCGGCAACATCGTGCATCTGCCGGGTTCGGATCTGCACCTCGACCCGCTTGCCGTCACGCCCGGAAACGGTCGTGTGGATCGAGCGATAGCCGTTCGATTTGGGCTGACTGATGTAATCCTTGAACCGCCCCGGCACCGCACGCCAGCGTTGATGGATCGCGCCCAGCGCGCGATAGCAGTCTTCCTCGGTCTGCGTGATGATGCGGAAGCCATAGATGTCGGACAGGCGCGAGAAGCCCTGATCCTTTTCCTGCATCTTGCGCCAGATCGAATAGGGTTTCTTGGCGCGGCCGAACACCTCAGCCTCGATCCCCGCTTTCTCCAACTCGTGCCGCATGTCCCCTGTGATGCGGTGGATCACGTCACCGGTTTCGCGCTGCAGCGTGATGAAACGACGGATGATCGACTGGCGGCCTTCGGGGTTGAGGACACGGAAGGCCAGATCCTCAAGCTCTTCACGCATCCACTGCATGCCCATCCGGCCGGCCAGAGGCGCGAAGATGTCCATCGTCTCGCGCGCTTTCTGCACCTGCTTTTCAGGGCGCATCGCCTTGATTGTGCGCATGTTGTGCAGACGGTCGGCCAGCTTGACCAGAATGACCCGCAGGTCCTTGGACATGGCCATGAACAGCTTGCGAAAATTCTCGGCCTGCTTGGTTTCGCGGCTGGAAAGCTGGAGATTGGTTAGCTTGGTGACACCGTCGACCAGCATCGCCACCTCGTCACCGAACAACTCGGCGATCTTGGAGTAGCTCGCCTTGGTGTCCTCGATCGTGTCGTGCAGCAGCGCCGTGATGATGGTCGCATCGTCCAGACGCTGTTCGGTCAGAATGGCCGCCACCGCGACTGGGTGCGAGAAATAGGGCTCGCCCGAGTGCCGGAACTGGCCTTCGTGCATCTTCTTGCCAAACTCGTAGGCCCGGATGATGCGATCGGCATTTGTCTTGGGGTTGTAGTTGCGGACCAGCGCAACCAGGTCTTCAGCTGAAATCATCCGGTCCGCACCTTCGTGTTCAGGGCTTACCCCTGGCCCTGAGCCTCCATCAGGGCGCGCAGGAGTTTTTCTTCCGACATGTCGTCATCTGCGGGCTTGTCCGATTCGGCCCCCATCAGCAACGCCATCTGATCCTCTTCAGGCTCGTCGACCTCGATCTGGGTCTGGTTGGCCTCTATCAGACGCTCGCGCAGTTCGTCCGAGGTCTGGGTTTCCTCGGCAATCTCGCGCAGGGCTACGACCGGGTTTTTGTCGTTGTCGCGGTCGATCGTGATCGGCGCGCCGGCGGAAATTTCGCGCGCGCGGTGGGCAGCGAGCATCACCAGTTCGAACCGGTTCGGAACCTTGTCTACGCAATCTTCGACCGTCACGCGGGCCATGAGGCGCTCTCCACTAATGAATCCATGTCAGGAAGACGCTTATCTAAGCGCGAATCCCCGCCATGACAAGCGGGAAATGCCCTTTTTCACGTGGCATCCAACGGCGTGACCGCGGCGACATCGTCCGGCGGCAGGCGTTCGATCATTTCATTAACCGTCAGGCCCAGCACCGGGTGCCGCCAGCCCGGCGCCACCTCCGCCATCGGAACCAGAACGAAGGCGCGGTCCTGCAGGCGCGGATGCGGTAGGATCAACTGCTCGGGAGCCGCCTCTCGCTGCCGGTCGGGCGGCAGGTTCAGCCAATGGTCGAACGCGGCAGCATCGGGCAGAACGCGATCGCCCCAGCAGACGAGGTCCAGGTCAAGTGTGCGCATCCCCCAGCGCTGCTGGCGGGCACGGCCGAAATCGGCCTCGACCCTGTGCAGAAGGGTCAGAACCTCCTGCGGGGCCGCCTCGGTCTCGACCAGCGCGGCGGCATTGACATAGTCCGGTCCGGCGCCCGCCGGAAAACACGGGGTCGAAAAGAACCGGCTGACAGCGCGAATCACCAAGCCCTCACCGGCCAACGCGTCGACAGCCCTGCGAAGTGTCACCTTGGGTTCATATGATCTCAGTTTGAGATTTGCCCCCAGCGCGATGACCGCTTTTGACGTGGAGTTGACCATAAATAACCCTATGTTCAGACCTGAGCGCACTTGCGATACATTCGGAATCTCTTATTTTAAAGCGGCCGGCGTGTGATTTCTCATCACTCACTCACTTACACCACCGCGCGCTGGTCAATACCGGAAGGACGATTTTATGTTTTACAAGGACGAACGGCTGGCGCTGTTCATCGACGGCTCGAATCTGTACGCCGCCGCGAAAGCCCTGGGATTTGATATTGATTACAAGTTGCTGCGTCAGGAGTTCATGCGTCGCGGCAAGCTTCTGAGGGCCTTTTACTACACAGCGCTGCTGGAAAACGACGAATATTCGCCGATCCGCCCCTTGGTCGACTGGCTGAACTACAACGGTTTCACCATGGTGACCAAACCGGCCAAGGAATACACCGACAGCATGGGGCGCCGTAAGGTCAAGGGGAACATGGATATCGAACTGACAGTCGATGCCATGGAACTGGCGCCACGGGTGGATCATATCGTGCTGTTCTCGGGCGATGGGGATTTCCGCCCGCTGATTGCCAGCCTGCAACGTCAGGGCGTGCGCGTGTCGGTGGTTTCGACCATCCGCAGCCAGCCGCCGATGATCTCGGACGAACTGCGGCGCCAAGCCGACAACTTCATCGAACTGGACGATCTGCGAGATGTGATCGGGCGCCCGCCGCGCGAGGCGTCGGACGAGCCGCGCAATGTGGCGGTGGCCGGAAAGTAACGTCTCTCACGGCCCACACCTGCGGATCAATGGCGCGGCCGGGACGGAAAGCCCCAGCCGCGCGTCTTCAAAAAAGAACCTGTGCTCAAACACCGGCACCTTGGCATGTGTTTGTGTCAGCGAAATGACACCCGTCCCGTCTGGACCCGAGGGCGGAAAAGCCTTACCTGTCCCTGTCAAGGAGACAGACGCATGACCAAGCCCCCCCTGACCCTGTATCTGGCCGCCCCGCGCGGGTTCTGCGCTGGTGTGGACCGCGCGATCAAGATCGTGGAAATGGCCCTGCAGAAATGGGGCGCCCCGGTCTATGTCCGGCACGAGATCGTGCACAACAAGTTCGTCGTGGACGGCTTGCGCGCCAAGGGTGCCGTCTTTGTCGAAGAGCTGGACGAATGCCCGGATGACCGGCCGGTGATCTTTTCCGCCCATGGCGTGCCCAAGTCGGTGCCCGCCGCCGCAGCCGCGCGCGAGATGCTCTATGTCGACGCCACCTGCCCGCTGGTATCCAAGGTCCATATCGAGGCCCAGCGCCACGCCGAGGCCGGGTTGCAGATGATCATGATCGGGCACAAGGGCCACCCCGAAACCGTCGGCACCATGGGCCAGCTGCCCGAGGGCGAGGTTCTGCTGGTGGAAACGGTTGACGATGTGGCCAAGGTGCAGGTCCGCGACCCCGAAAAACTGGCCTTTGTCACCCAGACTACCCTCTCGGTGGACGACACGCGCGACATCGTGGCCGCGCTGCAGGACCGCTTCCCGGCCATCGTCGGCCCGCACAAGGAAGACATCTGCTATGCCACCACCAACCGTCAGGAGGCGGTGAAGACCGTCGCACCCAAGTCGGATGCGCTGCTGGTGGTGGGTGCGCCCAACTCCTCAAACTCGCGCCGTCTGGTTGAAGTGGCGTCCAAAGCGGGCTGCACCTATGCCCAGCTGGTGCAGCGGGCCACCGACATCGACTGGCGCGCGCTCGAAGGGATTTCCAGCATCGCCATCACCGCCGGCGCCTCGGCGCCCGAAGTCCTTGTGAACGAGGTGATCGACGCCTTCCGCGACCGCTATGACGTGACCGTCGAAACCGTCGAAACCGACACCGAGAATGTCGAGTTCAAGGTGCCCCGCATTCTGCGCGTGCCCGCATGAGCGGCATCCCCCGCGCACCGTTAGTTCTGGGCCTGGCCGGTCTGATCCCCTTTGTCTGGGGCGCGCTGACCTACCTGAGCGGAGACCTGAATGATTGGGGCAGCCGCGCGCTGGGCCCCCGGTTCGTGGGGCCCTATGTGCAGCTGTTCTATGGCGCTGTGATCCTCAGCTTCATGTCCGGCGTTCTGTGGGGTTTTGCCACCAAGACCTCGGGCAACCGGGCGGCGCTGTGTTATGGGCTGTCGGTCCTGCCGGCGCTGTGGGCGTTTTTCACCACCGGCGGCGGGCCGGTCGACGCGGGCACCAACCTGATGATCGGCTTTGCCGGTCTGCTGGTGCTGGACGCGCTGTTCTGGTCGTGGGGCCTGACCCCGCGCTGGTGGATGAAACTGCGGCTACTGCTGAGCGCCGCCGTTCTGGCCTGCCTGGCCGTTGGAGTATTCCTGTGAGCGACAAACGAACCATCGACGCCTACACAACCCGTGTGGACGACTATCTGAAAGTGCCGCTGCCGCCCGAACAGATCGAATCGCGCGCAGCATTCGCGCAGGCGGTCGGCGACGGGCTGGTGCTGGATCTGGGGTCGGGTCCGGGTTTGGACAGCGGATTCTTTCTGTGCCAGGGGCTTCGGGTTCGGGCGCTGGACGCCACACCTGCCTTTGTCGAACACGCCCGCGCAAATGGCGTGGAGGCGTATCTGGGCACGTTCGACGACGTGACCGAAACAGCCGAATACGATGGGGTCTATGCCAGCTTTTCCCTGCTGCACGCCCCGCGCGCCGATTTCCCGCGACACCTCACCGCCATCCACCAGGCCCTGAAGCCGGGCGGTGTGTTCTTTCTGGGCCTGAAACTGGGCACCGGAGAGCATCGCGACGAACTTGACCGCTACTACACCTATTTCACGCGCCCCGAGATCGAGACCGCGTTGGTCGAGGCCGGGTTCGTCATTGACCGTGTCACCACCGGTATGGGAAAGGGGCTGGCCGGATCGTATGACGGTTTCATTCTGGTGCTGGCCCATGCCTGATCTGTTTGCCTATACCGATGGTGCCTGTTCCGGCAATCCCGGCCCCGGAGGCTGGGGCGTGCTGCTGCGGGCCATGAATGGCGAAACCGTCCTGAAAGAGCGCGAGTTGAGCGGCGGCGAGGCCGAGACGACCAACAACCGGATGGAGCTGCTGGCTGCGATCAGCGCGCTCGAGACATTGGAGCGGCCCTCGAAAATCACCATCGTGACCGACAGCGCCTATGTGAAAAACGGGGTGACGGGCTGGATCCACGGGTGGAAGCGCAACGGCTGGAAGACCGCAAACAAGAAGCCCGTCAAGAACGTGGACCTGTGGCAGCGGCTGGACGAAGCGCAACAGCGCCATGACGTGACCTGGGAATGGGTCAAGGGCCATGCCGGCCACCCCGAAAACGAACGCGCCGACGAACTGGCACGCGCGGGCATGTCCCCGTTCAAGCCGAAAAAGGCCCGCACATGAGTGGTCTGGCCCTGCTGGACTATACCTCGGTTTTGGTCTTTGCGCTGACCGGGGCGCTGGTGGCCAGCCGGGCGCAGCTGGACCTTGTGGGGTTTGCCTTCATCGCCTGTCTGACGGCGGTGGGCGGTGGCACGGTGCGTGATCTGCTGCTGGATCGGCACCCGGTCTTCTGGGTGGGTCAGCCCGACTATATCCTGATCGCGGTGGCGGCGGCGGTGGTCGTGTTCTTCACCGCGCATCTGGTCGAAAGCCGCTACAACTGGCTGGTCTGGCTGGACAGTTTCGCGCTGTCGATCGCCGTGGCCGCGGGAACCGGCGCGGCGCTGGCGCTTGGCCAGTCGGGCGTGATCGTGGTGTTGATGGGTGTGACCACCGGCTGCCTGGGCGGGCTGATGCGCGACGTGGTCTGCAACGAGGTGCCGCTGGTGCTCAAACAGGGCGAACTCTATGTCTCGTGCGCCTTCACGGGGGCGCTGGTGGCGGTGATGGCGACCCGTCTGGGGCTGGAGACGCTGCTGGCGCTGGGCCTTTGCGCGCTGTCCTGCTGGGCGCTGCGGGCCGGATCGCTGCTGTTCGGCTGGCAGTTGCCGGTCTACAAGGCACGCCCGCCGCGGCAATGACCGCCCGCCGGACAAGGGCAAAAGGCGCAATGATCATCCGATGACACGGTTGCTGATCTGCCTGCCCCTGCTGGCTGGATGCGCCGAGGACTACACGCCGCTGAGTTTCGTTGCGCTCGGGGACAAGATCATTGTGACGGGAACGATCGACCACACCTCGCTCAGCGCCTTCGAGGAGGTCATCGCCCATAATCCGGGGTTGCAGGACGCTGGTGTTGCAGAGCATCGAAGGGTCGGTGGATGACGACGCCAACGTGATCTTCGGCCGCGTCGTACGGGCCGAAGGGTTCGATACCGTCGTTCCGTCAAACGGTCTGGTGGCATCGGGCGGAACCGATCTGTTTCTGGCGGGCAATCGACGGACCCTGCAACCGGGCGCCTGTGTCGGGGTCCATAGCTGGGCGGGCGGTGGGTTCATAGCCGCAGAGCTGCCGGAAGATCACCCCGAGCATGACAGGTATCTGGACTATTTCCGCGATATCGACGTGGACGAGGATTTCTACTGGTTCACTCTGGATGCGGCTTCGGCCGAGGACATGCACTGGATGACTGCGGGCGAAGCGAACCGGTTCGACATGACAACCCAGCCCGTTCAGCGCCTTGGATCCGCGGACATCTATGACGCGCGCTAGGGCCTCGGGTCAGCGCCGGAAATAGGTCTTCCAGATCCAGATCAGCAGCAGCGCGCCCAGCACCGCGCCGACGAATCCGGGCATCCAACCCATGACCGTCAGCAAGGCACGCATGATCAGCCCGCCCACCACGGCCCCGGCGATACCGATCAGCAGGGTGGTGGGGATGTCCGCCTCGATCCGCATCAGGCGGGTGGCCAGAAATCCGGCTGCGGCTCCGATGACGATCAGGGCAAGGACGGGCATCTCATTTCCTCCAATGCGTGGGCACGATGATCAAGGCCCCCACCGACGAGATCACCGCATCCAGCCCCGGCGGCCCAAAGCTGATGCCGAACATGATGCGGATAAAGTAGAACAGGAACGCCCCGCCCACGCAGATGATGATGGATTGCAGATAACCGTTGTGGGTAAAGCCCGTCACCTCGGACAGATAGCCGACGATGCCGGCAATCACGACGGTGCCCATCATCACCATGAACATCAGGACGTCTCCGAGCTGAGGCGGGTTCCGGCCGGGATCGACCAGCCCCGCAGGAAGGTTTCCCTATCCTGCGCCGCCCTGCCCGCCCGTTGCAAGCGCAGCAACTCGACCGCGTCGGTGCCGCAGGCCACGCGCAGCTCGTCGTCCAGTACCTCGCCCGGCACGCCCTGCCCGTCCGACAGGCGGGAGGCGAGCAGCTTGACGCGCTCGCCCTCGATCTCGGTCCAGGCGCCGGGAAAGGGCGACAGGCCACGGATCTGGCGATCGACCTCGACAGCGGGGCGCGACCAGTCCACGCGGGCCTCGGACTTGTCGATTTTTGCGGCATAGGTCACGCCGACCTCGGGCTGCGGTTCGGGGGTTAGCTCGGGCAGGCGGTCCAGTGCCTGCACGATCAGATCGGCGCCCATCGCCGACAGGCGGTCATGCAGCTGGGCGGTGGTTTCCTCGGCTCCGATCGGGGTGGCCTGACGCAGCAGAACGGGGCCGGTGTCCAGACCGGCCTCCATCTGCATGATGCAGATGCCGGTCTCGGCATCGCCCGCCATGATCGCCCGGTGGATCGGCGCGGCCCCGCGCCAGCGCGGCAGCAGGCTGGCGTGGATGTTCAGGCAGCCATGCCGGGGCGCGTCCAGAATCGGCTGCGGCAGGATCAGCCCATAGGCCACGACCACCGCCACATCGGCCTTCAGCGTGGCAAAGGCTGCCTGTTCCTCGGGCGATTTCAGCGAGGTGGGATGGCGCACCGGCAGGCCCAGCGCCTCGGCGCGGGCATGCACCGGCGTGGGCCGGTCCTTCTTGCCGCGACCGGCCGGGCGCGGGGGCTGGCAATAGACGGCGGCGATCTCATGCCCGGCCTGCACCAACGCATCCAGCACCGGCACCGAAAACTCGGGCGTTCCCATGAAGATGACGCGCATGCCGCCCTACCCCGCTTTTTTCGCCTTGCGCAGCAGCATGTCGCGTTTGACCTTGCTGAGACGGTCGAAATACATCCGACCGTTCAGATGGTCGATCTGGTGCTGCACGCTGGTGGCTTCGATGCCGACGAAATCGCGCTGGTCGATCTCGCCTTTTTCATTGAGGAATCGGACCGTCACCGCACGCGGACGTTTGATCTTGGCCGACACGCCCGGCAAGTTCGGGCTGGCCTCGTCATGCTCGCGCAGCTCGATCGAGCTGTGCAGAATTTCGGGGTTGGCCAGGCGCACCGCGCGGCCACGCTCGGTCGAGCCATCCACGACCGCCAGCCGCAGCATCACGCCGATCTGGGGCGCCGCCAGGCCGACGCCGGGCATTGCCTCCATCGTGTCGATCATGTCGTCCCAGATGGCGCGGATCTCATCGGTGATCTCGGTTACCGGCTCGGCCTTGGTGCGCAGGCGCTTGTCGGGCCACGGCAGGCAGGGACGGACGGTCATGCGCGGGCCAGCTCACGCTTGAGCTTGACCATCTTGCGCGTGATCATCTGCCGTTTCAGCGGCTTGAGATAGTCGATGAACAGCTTGCCGTTCAGGTGGTCGATCTCGTGCTGCACGCAGGTGGCCCAGAGCCCGTCGAAGGTTTCGCGCTGCGCCTTGCCGTTCTTGTCCATCCAGGCAACCTCGACCTCGGCGGGGCGGGTGACCTCGGCGAACTGATCGGGGATCGACAGGCAGCCTTCCTCGTAGACACTGGTCTCATCCGAGGCCGAGATGATCTCGGGGTTGAACATCACCAGCGGGCGGGGGGTGGCGCCTTCCTCCTTGACGCAATCCAGCACGATCAACCGTTCCAGCACGCCGATCTGGGGCGCGGCCAGCCCAATGCCCGGCGCGTCATACATGGTTTCCAGCATGTCGTCGGCCAGCGCGCGCAGCTCGTCCGACAGGTCGTCCACGGGCGCACAGACCTTTTTCAGGCGGGGATCGGGATGGATCAGGATGTTGCGTTTCATGGGGCTGATTTAGGTCATCGCGGGCGCGGCCGCAACGCCCCCCTTGCACCGGGCGAATTTCCCGATAGCTTTCAAGCCAACAAATGGAGCAGACATGACTTTCAACGACCTGATCGACCGCCGGGGCACCTTCAGCTCGAAATGGGACAAGATGGAGCAGCTGTTCGGCGTCTCGCCCGAGGACGGGCTGGCCATGTGGACCGCCGATTCCGACTATGCCACCGCGCCCTGCGTGATCGAGGCGGTGCGCCGCGCGGCCGATCACGGGGTGTTCGGCTATTCCTGGCAGCACCCGGCCTATTTGCAAGCGGTGCAGTGGTGGATGCAGAACCGCCACGACTGGGCGATCGAGACCGATTGGGTTCTGACAACACAGGGTCTGGGCAACGCCATCGCGCTGAGCCTCGATGTGTGGAGCGAACCGGGGGACGGAGTGGTGATCTTCACGCCGGTCTACCACGAGTTTGCGCACAAGGTGAACAAGACCGGCCGCCGGGTGGTGGAATGCCCGCTGGTGCGGGCCGGCGATACCTATGAGATCGACCTGGACGACGCACAGTCGCGGCTGGACGGGTCCGAACGGATGTTGATCTGGTGTTCGCCGCAGAACCCGTCCGGGCGGGTTTGGACAGTGGAAGAGCTGCGTGCGGTGGCGGCCTTTGCCGAACGCAACGGGCTGATCCTGATCTCGGACGAGATCCATCACGATCTGGTCTATCCGGGCCACAAATTCGTGCCGATGGACGTGGCCGCGCCGGATGCGCGGCCCTGGACGGTGACGCTGACAGCGGCGTCCAAGACCTTCAACATCGCAGGCCAGCGCACCGGCAACATGATCATTCCAGACGACAGGCTGAGGGCGCAGATGCGCCACCGGCTGAACACTTTGGACTATGACCCCAGCGCGCTTGGCGTGGCCATGATCACCGCGGCCTACACGCCGGAAGGCGCCGAGTGGGTGGATGCCCAGATCGACCACCTGAACGGCAACCGTGCGCTGTTCGATGAGACGATTTCCGAGATCCCCGGCCTGTGGTCGATGCCCCTGCAGGCGACCTACTTGGCCTGGGTCGATTTCTCGGGCACCGGAATGGACCATGCCGAATTCGTGCGGCGTCTGCGGCAGGACGCACGGATCGCCACCTCACCCGGGCCAGGTTTTGGCACTGGGGGCGAGACGTTCGAACGCTTCAACCTGGCCACCCAACGCACGCGGGTCGAAGAGGCCTGCACGAGGTTGAAGGCGGCCTTCAGCGATTTGCAGTAGACTTGGCAGGCCTACTCCGCCGGCCCGAGCAGGGCAATCGGGGCGTCGGGGTCACGCGCATAGTCCAGTGGCGCAGTGTCGACATGGGACGTGCTGCGTTTGAACTCATACCGCATTTCCGGGCCTTCGGTATCTGCCGCAATGATCAGGCATTGATACAGATGCCGCGCTCCGTCATAGATGTCGACCAGCCCGCGCAGGCGCGGCGTGGTATCAGATTCGACCGTGAACCCGTCCTTCCACAATCTGAGGACTCTGTAGGTTTTGTCGCCGACTTCCACCCGCAAACGGCTGGCCTTCTTCAGGGCGGCGATTCGGGCGGCGTCCAATTCCGCGCTGATTTCCTTGGAAACATAGGTACTCATGAAAAACTCCCCCGGTTGCCGATTCCATTCTGACCTCATTTTCGTAAAAATCCAGTGAACTCGGTCGCATGAGCGCGGGCGGCGTTGTGCATCCGCGCAGGGACCTTGCGCGCTGAACCTCATAGGAACGAAGGACTATGCATCCTATCATTGTGGCCAGACGCAAAGTGGAGGAGCCGGGATGGGCCTTTTGATCGACGGCGTGTGGCACGACAAATGGTATGACACAAAATCCACCGGTGGGGCCTTCAAACGCTCGGCCGCCCAGTTCCGCAACTGGATCACAGCCGACGGCCGCCCCGGCCCGTCGGGCAAGGGCGGGTTCAAGGCCGAAGCCGACCGGTATCACCTTTATGTCAGTCTGGCCTGCCCCTGGGCGCATCGCACGCTGATCTTTCGTCAGCTCAAGGGGCTGCAGGACCTGATCACAGTATCGGTCGTTCATCCCGACATGCTGGAGCACGGCTGGACCTTCCAGACGGACGACCACGGCGCCACCGGAGACACGCTCTATGGCCTGGACTATGCCTATCAGGTCTATACCCGCGCCGATCCGCAGTATTCGGGCCGGGTGACGGTACCGATCCTTTGGGACAAGGCGCAACAGACCATCGTGTCGAACGAAAGCTCCGAGATCATCCGCATGTTCAATGCGGCCTTCGACGAAATCACCGGCAACACCGACGACTACTGGCCCGCCGAAATGCGCGACGCGATCGAAGAGGTCAACGCGCGGGTCTATTCAAACGTGAACAACGGTGTCTACAAGTCGGGCTTTGCAACCACGCAAGAGGCCTATGACACGGCCGTGCACCCCCTGTTCGACACGCTGGACTGGCTGGAGGACCGGCTGTCCACGAACCGTTATCTGATGGGGGATCGCCTGACCGAGGCCGACTGGCGCCTGTTCACGACCCTGATCCGGTTTGACCCGGTCTATCACCTGCATTTCAAATGCAACCGCAGACGGCTGATCGACTATCCCAACCTGTGGGCCTACACGCGCGAGCTGTATCAGTGGCCGGGGGTGGAAAGCACAGTGAACCTGCATCACATCGTGCGGCACTATCACTACAGCCACGACAGCATCAATCCGCACCGGATCATCCCGATCAACCCGGTTCTGGACTATTGGCAGCCGCACGGACGCGATCAGCGCCCCGCTGCGTAGTGTTCGACCATGGCCGCCAGATCCTCGGGCGGCGTGTTGCTCTGGACATAGGCACAGGCGTTCGAACTGTGCGCAAAGATCGACCCGTCCGAGAAGAAGGTGGTATTGGTGACAAAGATCACCCGCGCGTCCGGCCGGCGATAGTTGGCAAAATCCGCCACGGCCAGCGCGCTGCCGGACTCCAGCACCAAATCCAGAATGATGACTTCGAACGGCGTCGCATACAGCGCCAGGATCGCGGTCTCCTGGCTGTCAACCAGCGTTACCTCGGCACCCTGGCGCTCCAGGTGCCGCTGCCACACCCGACCGAGGTCAGGGTTACTCTCAACAATCAAAACTTTCATTTGCAACAACCTTGGCACTTGATACAGTCCGAAGTGCCATCCCCTACGCCCCTGATCCCGCGATTTCGTTAACAAAGTGTTAACGGTCACTTCCACATTTCCAGAACGGGCGGATTCCCTTGTAAATTCGGCGTGAATCCGCTTGAACCTGGGTAAATCGCGCGAACAGGCAAGAAAACGCATGACGGACAGCATCGAGGATTTGAACCCGCGCAGCCGGCGCGACCATGGCGGCGGCCTGGACCAAGCCATCGCCAGCCATGGCGGCGCGCGAGCGGAATGGATCGACCTGTCGACCGGGATCAACCCGCATCCTTATCCTATGGCGGACCTCATGCCTGAAGACTGGACCGCCCTGCCGGATCACGGGGCCTTTGCCCGGCTCAGCGATGCGGCCCGTCGCTTCTGGGGTGTGCCGAACAGCGCGGCAATCCTGCCCGCGCCGGGCGCCTCGGCCCTGATCGCGCGGATCCCGGCACTGGCCCCCGTTGGTGCGGTCCAGATCACCACGCCTACCTACAACGAACATGCTGCCGCCTTTGCCGCGCAGGGCTGGAGGGTGCAGCCTGACGGTCCGGCGCCGGCACGGGTGATCGTGCATCCCAACAATCCCGACGGCCGGATTTGGCAGGCCGAGGATGCCGACGCGCCACTGACCGTGATCGACGAAAGCTTTTGCGACGTGACGCCCGAGGCATCTCTGATCCGCCTGTCGGAACGCTCCGGCGTGATCGTTCTGAAAAGCTTTGGCAAGTTCTGGGGTCTTGCGGGCCTGCGACTGGGCTTTGCCATCGGGGACCCCAACCTGATCGCGCGTCTGAACGATCTGATCGGCCCCTGGGCGGTGTCCGGCCCGGCCCTGCGCATCGGCGCGCAGGCCTTGAATGACACGGCCTGGGCCGAGGCCACACGCGCCCGGCTGGTCCGTGATGCGGATCGGCTAGATACGCTGATGACTGGCAAGGGCGCGCATTTGGTCGGCGGCACCACCCTGTTCCGCCTGTATGACGTGGACGATGCCGCCGCCTGGCAGGACCGGCTGGCACAGGCCCATATCTGGAGCCGCATCTTTCCCTATTCCGATCGATTCCTGCGGCTGGGCCTGCCGCCCGATCATGGCTGGTCGCGGCTCGAGGCGGCGCTGTGAGCACCGCTCTGACGCTGGCCCTGGCGATGCTGCTGGACGCCGCATTGGGCGAACCCGATTGGCTGTGGTCGCGTCTGCGGCACCCGGCGGTGCTGATGGGCAACGCCATCGGCTGGTTGGACCGCCGCCTGAATCACGGCACGCATCGACGGGCCAAGGGCGTGTTCGTCGCCCTTCTGCTGCTCTTGAGCGGCTGGGTGGTCGGTGCGGCGCTGACGTGGCTTGGCTGGGTGGTCGAGGTCGTGGTCTGTGCGATCCTGTTGGCGCAGAACTCTCTGGTGGCGCATGTCCGCGCCGTGGGCGTCGCACTGCGGCAGTCCCTGCCCGAGGGCCGCGCCACGGTTGCGATGATCGTGTCGCGCGACACCTCGCAGATGACCGAGGCACAGGTGGCGCGCTCGGCCATCGAAAGCGCCGCCGAGAACCTGAGTGATGGGGTGATCGCCCCCGCCTTCTGGTTCTTGCTGGGCGGCCTGCCGGGGTTGCTGGTCTACAAGGCGGTGAACACCGCCGACAGCATGATCGGGTACCGCAACGACACGTACCGAGACTTCGGCTGGGCCGCCGCCCGGCTGGACGATCTGCTGAACCTGATCCCGGCGCGGCTGACTTGCCTGATGATCGTGGCCCTGTCAGGGCAGTGGCGGCAATGGCGGGCCATCGTCGCGGACGCGCAGCGCCACATCTCGCCCAATGCCGGCTGGCCCGAGGCCGCAATGGCCCGCGCGCTGGACGTGGCACTGGCCGGGCCGCGCAGCTATGACGGGCAGATGCGCAATCTGGCCTGGGTCAACGGCGAAGCCCGGCGCTCGATCGGCGCAACGGAGGTTTTCCGCGCATGCGGGATCCTTTGGCAGGTTTGGGGGCTTGCGTTGGCGGGGCTGACGGTGTGGGTTGTTCTGAACACAGTTTTCTGAGGATGGTTTTCGTCATGCGCATTGTCTCGGGCCTTGTGGCCGCTTGCCTGTTCGCTGCCCCGGCCCTTGCACAATGCGGCGGCGGCTTCAGCGCCTTCGTTCGCGGGCTGAAGGCCGAAGCGGTACAGCAGGGGTTCGATACGGCCACGGTCGATGCGTTCTTCAACGGTGTGCAACAGGACCCCAAGGTGCTGAAGGCCGACCGCGCGCAGGGCGTGTTCCAGAAACCGTTCATCGAATTCTCGCGCCGCCTGATCTCGCAGGACCGGATCAGGCGCGGCCAGGCGATGGCGCAGAAATACGACGCCGTGTTCGACCGGATCGAAGCCGAATACGGTGTGTCGCGCGGGGTCCTGCTGGCCTTCTGGGCGTTCGAGACGGATTACGGCGCCTTCCAGGGCGATTTCAACACCCGCAATGCTTTGGTGACGCTGGCCCATGATTGCCGCCGCCCCGAGCTGTTCCGGCCGCAGATCTTTGCTGCGATCGAGCTGTTCCGGAACGGCGATTTCGACCCGAACCGCACCACCGGCGCCTGGGCGGGCGAGATCGGCATGGTGCAGATGCTGCCCCGTGACATTCTGGAAAACGGCGTGGACGGTGATGGCGACGGGCATGTTCGGTTGAAAACGTCGGCCCCCGACGCGCTGATGTCTGGGGGCAAGATGCTGTCGCATCTGGGCTGGCAGCCCGGTCAGCCCTGGCTGCAGGAGGTCACCGTGCCCGCACAGATGGACTGGTCGCTGAGCGGGCCGGGCAAACCGCGCCCGGTCTCGGACTGGCGGGCGATGGGCGTGCAGGCGCGCAGCGGGTCGCTGGCCGACCTGCCAGCCTCGCTGATCCTGCCGCAGGGGCGCAAGGGTCCGGCCTTTCTGGCCTATCCGAATTTCGATGTCTATTTCGAGTGGAACCAGAGCTTTGTCTATGTCCTGACCGCAGCCTATTTCGGAACGCGTCTCGAAGGCGCACAAGTCTATGCTGCGGGCAACCCCGAACCGGGCCTGACCGGCGCTCAGATGAAGCAGCTGCAGGCCAAGCTGCAGGCGCGCGGGCACGACGTGGGCAAGATCGACGGTATTCTTGGCGCCGGTACGCGGGCCGCAGTTCAGGCCGAGCAGGCCCGGCTGGACCTGCCCGCAGATGCTTGGCCAACGGTGGATCTGCTGAACCAGCTCTGAGCGGGCGCGGCACAGGAAAGGCCAGTGCGAAGCCAACCGCTCGAACCGGCGGCCCGATGACCGACGGCAGAAAACGGTTGATCCGACGGCGCGGCATCCGCTTAACTTCCAGAGGTGAAAAGTTTCCCGGACCGGATCGCAGGGGCGGACGCGGCGATCCGCACTCGGTGCGGTCCGGCTGAAATCGGGCAAGCACCCTGCCCGGCTGTCTGGAGGTTGGTGTGATCCGTGTTCTGAGTGTTCTGCTGTGTCTTGGTGTCGGGCCGGCATTCGCCGCCCCCAACTGCGCCGAGGGTCCGGTACCCAACTTGCAAGGATTTGACATTCCCGCGCCGCCTGATCCCGGCGACACCGCGCAGCCTGCAGCAGTCGTTGTACCCTCTGACATTGTCCGCACGCCCGTCGCCGTCTCGCCCCGCCCTGCCTTACGACCGTGCAAGTTTTCCAAGATCGGAGAGGGCCGCCAGCGCATGCGCGAACGTGGCGCCTTGTGCGATGACTGGACCATCGTTGGCGAACCTCGGAGACGCTTCGCCGGAACGTACCGGGGCTGCGGCATCGGCCGCCCGGTTCAGGTCCACAGCATGTCGGACATCCGACTGAGCCAGAAGGCGTTGATGGATTGCCGAACGGCAATCACCCTCAATACATGGATCGAGACCATGGCCAAACCGGCCTTTGCAGATCTGGGCGGCGGATTGGACGAGGTCCGGCTTGTCGGACACTATTCCTGCCGGACGCAGAACAACCACCGCTATGCGCCTTTGTCCGAACATGCGCGCGGTCGGGCCGTCGACATTTCGGCGTTTCAACTCAGGGATGGCACGATCGTGTCCGTGCGGGATGGGTGGAATACACTCGAATTCGGCCCCATTCTACGCCGCCTACATCGTGAAGCCTGCGGGCTGTTCGGTACCGTGCTCGGCCCGGCGGCGGACAAGTACCACCGTGATCACTTCCACTTCGACACGGCTCAGCGCCGCAAGGGGGCGCTGTGCCGCTAGCATCCGGCCAAAGCCATGCACTGCCAGGCTCCACGCATCGGGGCCGAGCCCGATGGATCTGAACGCCATGACATCAAGGCCGCACCGGGAATCGTTCGCCTTTTTCGGTGATCAGGATCAGCCGGTCTTTGTTGCGCACATACAGATCGCAGCGGTCGAACCCATTTCGATACTGCACACAGATGCTGCCATCAGCGGCGATGCTGTAGGTCCCGAAGGCCGTTCCGCCGCCGTTGGCCGCTGAATAGGTGTAGGAATAAGACCCACCGGCCGAGTATTTCGACTGACCGTCGTCATGGAAGGTCAGCGTGCGGCCTGCCAACGCATCCAGTTCAGCGGGGCTCAAGGGGACGTCGCCGGGGCGGGTGGCCCATTCGGCAGCCCAGAGAGGCGAGGCGGCGCAAGCCGCGCCGATCGGCAACAGATGTTTCATGCGGCCAGCCTAGCCCGGTCCGGCACGATCGCGGAATAACGTTGCGGCGAGCGGTCAGGCGACCATCTGCTCGGCCTTCTTCAGATCGACCGAGACCAGTTGGCTGACGCCCTGTTCCTGCATGGTCACGCCGAACAGACGGTCCATCCGGGCCATGGTCACCGCGTGGTGGGTGATGATCAGGAACCGCGTGTCGGTCTGGCGGCACATCTCGTCCAGCAGATCGCAGAACCGGGTCACGTTGGCATCGTCCAGCGGCGCGTCGACCTCGTCCAGCACGCAGATCGGCGCCGGGTTGGCCAGAAACACCCCGAAGATCAGTGCGGTGGCGGTCAGGGTCTGTTCCCCGCCCGACAGCAGGCTGAGCGTCGACAGCTTCTTGCCGGGCGGTTGGCACATGATCTCGAGCCCCGCATCCAGCGGGTCGTCGCTCTCGACCATCACCAGGTTGGCCTCGCCGCCACCGAACAGATGCTTGAACAGCATGGCGAAGTTCGCGTTGACCTGCTCGAATGCGGTCAGCAGGCGCTCGCGGCCCTCACGGTTGAGGCTGGCGATACCGCTGCGCAGCGCCTTGATCGCTTCTTCAAGATCGGATTTCTCGCTGTTGAGCGTGTCGAACTCCTCCTGAACCTCCTTGGCATCCTCCTCGGCGCGCAGGTTCACCGCACCCATCGCGTCGCGCTGGCGCTTGTGGCGGTTCACCTCTGCTTCCAGGGCATCGGCGGCGGGCATGTCGTCAGGGTTCACGTCCAGCTGGTTCAACAGCTGGTTCGGTGTCAGTTGTTGATCCTCGGCGATGCGCTCGGCGGCGGCAGCGACACTTTCCTTGGCCGCCTCGAACCGCGCCTCGGCCGCGGCGCGGGCTTCGCGCGCCTCCGAGGCCTTGCGCTCGGCCTCGCGCTCAGCCAGCACGGCTTCGCGTTGCAGGGTTTCGGCATGGACCAGCTTGTCGGTGGCCTCCGCGCGGCGGGCCTCGGCGGCCTCGATCATCTCGTTCAGCTCTTCGCGCGCCTCGGCGATCTCGGCGGGCGCGGCCATCGCCTCGGTCAGCTCTTCTTCCGAGCTGGCTTTGCGCTCGGCCAGCTCGGCGATGCGCTTCTCGGCGGTTTCCAAGCGGTGTTTCCAGCCGCTCAGGTCCTTGGCCACCTCCTGCGCGCGGCGGGTGCGGGCCTCGCCTTCGCGACGCAGCTCGTCATGGGTCGAGCGGTGCGTCAGCATGGTGATCCGCGCGGCCTCGACCGTCTGCTTGATGTCCTCGACCCGGGCGCGGGCGGTGTCCAGATCGCCCAGTTCGGCCAGCGCGGCCTCGGCCTCGCGCAGTTGGGCACGGGCCGCCATCGCATCCTGCTTGTGGCGATCGACCGCAAGCGTCAGGTTCTCCAGCTTGCCCTGCGCCAAGTTGCGGTCGGCCTCGGCCCGGCTGAGCGCGCGGGCGGCTTCGGCCATGCGCTGATCGGCGGCGCGGCGGGCCTCGCGGGCGCGACGGTCGGCCTCGGTCACCTCGGCCAGTTGCCGCGACAGGGCCTCGTGCGCGGCGCGGGCGCCGTCGGCCTGCGCTTCGACCTGCGCCAGCTGCTGTTTCAGCACCTCGAGCTTGTTGAGCTGCTCCAGCCGCAGCGCCGCGGCGCTGGGGGCATCCTCGGCCCAGGCGCGGAACCCGTCCCAGCGCCATAGATCGCCCGAGCGCGACACCAGCCGCTGGCCGGGTTTCAACAAAGGTTGCAGCCGCGCGCCCTGATCCGCGTCGATCAGGCCGATCTGTGCGATGCGACGGCTTAGACGGTCCGGCCCCGATACGTGCAGCGCCAGCGGCTCGGCCCCGTCCGGCAAAGGCTGATCGGCGTCATAGCCCGGCACCTGCACCCAACCCGACGGCCCATCGCCTTCGACCAGCGGGGCGCGGAGGTCATCCGCCAGCGCGGCCCCCAGCGCCTTTTCAAAGCCCGGCTCGACCCGAAGCAAGTCCAGCACCTGTCCGCCCTCGGCGGTGTCGCGCTCGACCAGCTTGGCCAGCGCAGTGGTCTCGGCCCGGATCGCCCCCAGCTCGCCCTCGGCCTCAGACCGTTGGGCGCGGGCCTCGGCCTCGCGCGCCTGGGTCTCGCCGCGCAGTTCGTCGGCGGCGGCCAGCGCTTCTTCGGCGGCTTCGGCGGCCTCGCGCGCCTCTTCCTCGGCGGCTTGCGCGGCCTCGAACGCTTCGTCGGCGCGGGTCAGCGCGGCGCGGGCCTCGGCAACGGCCGCGCGGGCCTTTTCCTCTTCGGCCTCTGAGCGTGCCAGCGTCTTGCGGCTGTCCTCGACCAGGCGCTGCGCCGATTGGTGACGCGCGACCAGACGAGCGGTGTCCTCGGTCTCCTGCGCCAGCAGATCCTCGCGCTCCTGCAGAACCGCGGCGGCCTCTCGGGCAATTTCGGCGGCTTCGGCCAGCTTGTCGTCATGGCCCTCGGCGGCCTTGGCCAGTTCGCGGGCTTCCCATTCCAGCCGTTCGATCATCTCGCCGGCGTCGCGGTTCAAACCGGTTTCACGCTCAATGTCGCGGCCCAGTTGCTGGATGCGGGCAGTCAGGGTTTCGATGGTCTGGCGCGCGCGGGTTTCCTGATCGGACAGCTGATCGCGCTGCACCTGCTGGCGCTGCAGGACGGCGGCGGCGATGGCCTCCTCCTCGCGCAGCGGCGGCAGGGTTTCTTCGATCTCGGCGCGTTTCGCGCTGGCGGCGCGGGCCTCGGCCTCGGCGCGCGCGGCTTCTGTGATGCGGTCACGCAGACGCTCTTCGGCCTGCTGGCGGGCCATGTCGGCCTCTTTCCAACGGCGATACAGCAACATGCCTTCGGCTTGGCGCAATTGCTCGCCGATCTCGCGATACCGCGCGGCCTGACGGGCCTGGCGCGCCAGCTGCGCCAGCTGCGTGCCCAACTGTTCCAGAACGTCATCGACGCGGGTCAGGTTGGCCTCGGTGCCTTTGAGCTTCAGTTCGGCCTCATGCCGGCGCTGGTATAGGCCCGAGATACCGGCGGCTTCTTCCAGAATGCGGCGGCGAGCGCGGGGTTTGGCGTTGATCAGCTCGGCGATCCGGTTCTGCCCCACCAGCGCGGGCGAATGCGCGCCGGTCGAAGCATCGGCGAACAGCATCTGCACGTCGCGGGCGCGCACGTCTTTGCCGTTGGCCTTGTAGGCGCTGCCCACGTCGCGGGTGATGCGGCGCACGATTTCGATCTGATCGCTGTCGTTGAACCCGGCCGGAGCCAGACGTTCCGAGTTGTCCATGGTCAGGACGACCTCGGCGAAGTTGCGCGCCGGACGGGTGGCGGCACCGGCAAAGATCACGTCCTCCATCGCACCGCCGCGCATCGATTTGGGGCGGTTCTCGCCCATCACCCAACGCAGCGCCTCGAGCAGGTTGGACTTGCCGCAGCCGTTGGGCCCCACAACACCGGTCAACCCGTCGGCGATGATCAGATCGGTCGGATCGACAAAGCTTTTGAAGCCGGTGAGTTTGAGTTTGGTAAAGCGCAAAGGCCGGTTTCCATGATTCCCGTTCCTTCAAAGTCTGGACAAGGGAATGGCCGTGAGTCAACGAAGTTGCGCAGGATATGGGATATTGGGCCAAGTTATCCACAATATCTTGCTGATTTGGGCGGAATTGCGCGGAGTCAATAAGGCGAACACTCGAACACCTGGTATCCGGTGTCCGATCCGCTGTCATGGGTGCCGAAGTCGATGCATTCATAGTTGGTCGGCGTGACCGCAGCCAGCAACAGCCGGTTCGACGCCCTGCGGTCACAGGCGAGAATGCCCACGGTCACTGCCGCATCGCCGAGCACGTCGGCGACCGGACAGCCCGAGACCTGCGCCATGGCCAACGCGGCCCGATCCCGGATCGACCCCAGCCGCGGGGCATATTGGCTGTTGACGCGGACCGCCTCGGCGAGGTCACCGCGCAGGCGCACGTCGAACACGCTGCCGTTCACGGCCACACGAGTCGCGGGCAGGTCGCGGAAATGGGTCGTACCGGCCGAGCAGCCGGCCAGCAACAGCAAGGCGAGGAACCGGATCATGCCGCAGCTTAGCGGCAAAATGGTTAACGAAAGCTTTCCCGAACTTACCCGCGCAGGACCGTGCCCAACCGGGCAATGCCCTCGGCAATCCTGACCTCGTCCGAGTTGGAGAAACTCAGCCGGATCGTATTGGTGCCGCTGCCATCTGGGTGAAAGGCCTGTCCGGGCACAAAGGCGACCTTGACCGCCTCAAGCGCGCGGGCCAGTAGCTGTGCGCCATCCGAGCCGGGCAGCAGGGTCAGCCAGATGAACATGCCACCCTCGGGCCGGGTCCATTGCACGCCTTCGGGCATGTGCCGTTCCAACGCCGCCAGCATCGCGTCGCGGCGCGCGCGGTAGGTTGCGCGCACTTTCGGGATGTGGCTGTCGAAACAGGTTTGGGCAACTTGGTGCACGGCCATCTGGTTGATGGTGGCCGAATGCAGGTCGGCGGCCTGTTTCATCAACACAAGCTGCGAGATGACGGGCCGCGCCGCCACGACCCAGCCAACTCGCAACCCGGGCGACAGAGTCTTTGAAAAACTGCCGCAATAGTTGGTTCGGCACGCTTGCAGATCGCCCTTTCGCGCCAGTTCCAGCGCAAGGATCGGCGGAATCGCCTGCCCGTCATAGCGCAGGGCCTGATAGGCGCCGTCCTCGATCAGGGCGCAGTCCAACTCCTCGGCCAAATCCAAAAGGGCCTCACGCCCCAGCCGATCGACGGTCTCGCCGGTCGGGTTGGCAAAGTCGGGCGACAGATAGGCGTATTTGACCGCCCCCGGCCCCGCCGCGGCCCGATATTGCGCCGCGCCCGCGTTGCCGCCTGCGCGCAACCGGTCAAAGCGAGGCTCATAGGCGTTAAAGGCCGCCAAGGCTCCCAGATATGTCGGCCATCCGACCAGCGCCGTGTCGCCGGGCGACAGGAACAGCTTGCCCAGATAGTCCAGCGCCTGTTGCGAGCCCGAGGTGATCAGAACATCATCGGGGCCGCAGTCGATGCCGATCAAACGCATGTGGTCGGCGATCCATTCCCGCAACGGCAGGTACCCTTCGGACACGGAATACTGCAGCGCCTGCGCCCGGCTGTCGGCCCTAAACGCCTGTTGGAATGCCTGGGCAAAGGCCTCGGCCGGAAACAGCGCCGGGTCGGGGATACCGCCGGCAAAGGAAATGATGCCGGGTTGATCCAGCAGTTTCAGCAGCTCTCGGATTTCAGACGCCTTCATTCGCGCGGCGCGCGTGGCAAATAGCTGATGCATGGGCCGAGCCTCCTCCGCTGGGTCGGACCGACGCTATGACCTCCGCGCTTAAAGTCAATAATGCTGACCTATTGTTTCAGGCAATGTGATCGCCGCCCGTTCTTGCGCAGGCCGGGCTTGTGTGGTCATATGATTTGACCAATTTCCAGCGATGTTCCGATGCCCTTTCAGAAAGTCCAGACCGAGAAACTGTCCCTGGCCGTCGTCAAACAGATCGAGCTGCTGATCCTGCGCGGGATCCTGCGCCCCGGTGAACGCCTGCCGCCCGAGCGCGAACTGGCCGACCGACTGGGCGTATCGCGCCCGTCGCTGCGCGAGGCGATCTCGCAACTGCAGGATCAGGGCCTGCTGTCTGCCAAGGCCGGGTCGGGCATCTATGTGGCCGAGGTTCTGGGCTCGGCCTTTTCTCCGGCGCTGATCCGTCTGTTCAGCAGCCATGACGAGGCCGTGTTCGATTACCTTTCCTTCCGGCGCGACATGGAAGGTTTGGCGGCCGAACGCGCCGCGCGTCTGGGCTCGGACAGCGACCTGAAGGTGATCCAAGCGATTTTCGACAAGATGGAGGCCGCCCATGCCCGCAACGCGGCCGATGACGAGGCCCATCTGGACGCGCAATTCCACATGGCGATCATCGAAGCCAGCCACAACGTGGTGATGCTGCACATGATGCGGTCGATGTTCGATCTGTTGCGGCAGGGCGTGTTCTACAACCGCCAGATCATGTTCCACCAGCGCACCACGCGCGACGCAATCCTGAACCAGCACAGGGCAATCAACACATCCCTTCAGTCCCGCGACCCCGAGGCCGCCCGGCAGGCGGTGGAACAGCACCTGAGCTTCGTCGAACGCTGCATGCAGGACCAGCAGAAAGCGCAGCGCAACGAACGTATCGCGCGCCAGCGCCTGGAACACGAAACCGCCGGGCGTTAAGCGCCAGTTGTCAGATCCGATGCAACTTTCGCATCAGTCTGTGCTTCCACAGCTGGCGTCGCGCAAAAGGCTTGGGGTCGCATTTACGCAGATCGGGAAAGGTCGCTTCGGCCTCTTTGCGGGTCCGCAACTTGAGTGGTTCGTCGAGGATACGGCGGACCAGATCATCCTGCGGCACGACCGAAGCGCGCTCGGCATCGATCACCTCGAGCATTTCGGCATGGTAGGCCTCGATATCTTCCGACCGTTGTCCGTTGCGGAACCTGAACGCGCCAATTTGGTCATGAACGGACAACATCGTTGTATGCTTCGAAAACCTCAGCCACAGTTCTCCGTCCACGGCAAGGCGGAGCGACTCGTTCAACCTACCGCCTGCGACTTCCCACAGGCTGCGGCGCCAGAAAGTCGATTCCTGCTGAATCCATTGATAGTCGGCCGCAAGAAACCGCGTATGGGTCACAAGTCGCGGGCGGTGGATGCTCAAAACCTGATCGGCCTCGTCGATACAGGTCACCCGACCGGTCAACCATTCTACCGAGGAATTGAACGCAAATATCGAGCCCACAAGTGACAGACTTCCGGGCAACAGGACATCGTCCGAGTTGATCCATCCCATCACATCTCCGGTCGACACCGCAAAGCCCCGATTTATTGCGTGGGCTTGTCCGTCATCCGGTTCGGACAGAACCGTAGAGAAGAAATTGCGGTACCTCTCGACGATTTCGAGGGACCCATCCGTACTGCCGCCATCCGAAAGGATCAGTTCGAGGTCTGGATAATTCTGATCGATGACAGACCGAATCGTGCGTTCGAGAAACTCGGCGCAATTGAGGTTCGGGATCACAACGCTGATCCGGGGCAGTCGTGTCATGTGTTACTCGTGGCTCAATCGGGCAAGCCTTGAAACGTGTTAATATGATGAACCTACAGTATCCGATAAAACGGCGAGGGCAAATTCTGCCCCCGCCGAAACTCCTACAACCGTCGAGGAAGTCTGAGACGCGTTCGCCACCAGGCGCCGAGACCGCCTCTGCGCCGGATCAATGCAGTTTCTGCGCCACGGTCGCGATGGCCTCGTCGATCAGTTTGTTGGCCTGGGCCGCGGTCATCTGCTTGGCCAGTACCGACTGCGCGGCGACGACAGCCGCTGCGACGGCCTGATCGCGAACCTCTTTGACCGCTGCGGCCTCAGCCGAGGCGATCTGATCCTGAGCAGCCGCAAGGCGACGGGCAATCGACTTCTCGAGGTCGGCCTTGGCCTGCTCGGCCGCCAGAACGGCGTCTTCCTTGGCAGCAGCCACGATGGCATCAGCCTGGGCCTGCACCTCGCGCTGCTTGCGCTCATACGAGGCCAGCAGGCCGCGCGCTTCTTCGTGCAAGGCGCGGGCTTCGTCCAGTTCGGCCTGGATGCCCTGGGCGCGATTGTCCAGCGCCCCGCCGATCATGCCGGGCACCTTGAAATAGAACAGCACCGCGATGAAGACGATGAAGCCCAGCAACACCACGAAGTCGGTGTTGCCCAGCGAGAAGAACGGGCCGCTTGCGGCAAAGGCCGGGCTGGCGGCGCCTGCAGTCAGGACAAGGGCAAGGATGTTCCGCATGTCACTTATCCTTTCAGCTGTGCTTCGACGGCACCTGCGATGGCATCTGCATCCGCCTTGCCGCCCAGTGCGGTGACCAGCTCGGCCGCCACGTCCTTGGCAACCACTTGAATGCTTTCCAGCGCTCCGGCCCGGATCTCGGCAATCGCCTTTTCGGACTCGGCCGCCTTGGCCGCGATTTCCGCGTCTGCCTTGGCGATCGCGTCATCCAGGTCCGCCTGGATTTCGGCGCGCGCTTCGGCTGCGATCCGCTGCGCCTCGGTACGGGCATCGGCCAGCGCCTTGTTGTAGGCTTCTTCGGCCTCGACCGCTTTGGCCTTCAGGTCTTCGGCCGCGGCCAGGTCGTTGGTAATGGTCCCCTGACGCTCGGCCAGGATCGCCGCGATGCGCGGCAGGGCCACGCGGGACAGAACCAGAAAGATGACGACCAGCGTAACGACGAGCCAGAAGATCTGGTTCGGGAACCAGTCGAAGCAAAGCTGCGGCATCCCGATGGCAGAGCCATGAGAGTCGACGCAGGTTCCTACTGCTCCGGTTGTTTCAGTCGCCATGATGTCCTCCGTCGGAACGTTGTCTTTACAACAGGTGGGCCGCTATGGCTTGGGCCCACCTGCGCGTAAGGATCAGGTTCCGCAGATTATACGGCGAACATCAGCAGCAGCGAGACCAGGAATGCGAAGATCCCCAGGGCTTCTGCGAATGCGATACCGATGAACAGGGTTGCGGTCTGCGAAGCAGCCGCCGAGGGGTTGCGCAGAGCGCCGGCCAGGAAGTTGCCAGCCACGTTGCCCACCCCGATTGCGGCCGCGCCGGAACCGATTGCTGCCAGGCCTGCGCCGATGTGTGCGAGATCGCCTTCCATGATGTATCTCCTTACGAATTGGAAGTTTCGATTTTGGGTTATCGTTCCTGTGCCGGGGTCACGCCCCGATCAGTGATGCGGATGCAGAGCGTCCTTCAGGTAAACACAGGTCAGAATGGTGAATACGTAGGCCTGGATGAAGGCCACCAGGACCTCGAGGCCATACATCGCGGTGATCGCCAGAACCGACACAGGCGAGATCGCGGCAATCGCGGCGAAACCGGCGAAAACCTTGATCACGGCGTGGCCCGCCATGACGTTGCCCGCAAGACGGATCGAGTGGCTGACCGGACGCACGAAATACGAGATCAGTTCGATGATCGCCAGGATTGGGCGGAGGGCCAGCGGTGCGCTCGACACCCAGAACAGGCTGAGGAACCCGGCGCCGTTCTTGACAAAGCCCAGCACGGTCACGGTCAGGAACACCGCCAGCGCGAGCACCACGGTCACAGCGAAATGCGAGGTGGTTGTGAACGACATGGGCAGCAGGCCCAGGAAGTTCGCGGTGACGATGAACATGAACAGGGTCATGACATAGGGGAAGAACTTGACGCCTTCCTTACCGCAGATGTCTTCCAGCATCTTGTAGATGAAGCCATAGGCCAGTTCGGCGATCGACTGCATGCGGGTCGGGACGATGGCGCGCTTCGAAGTGCTCAGCACCAGCAGACCGATGATGGCCAGAACCGCGAAGAACAGCCACAGGGTCACGTTGGTGGGCGTGTACCAGGCGATCGTGTCGCCGCCGAACAGCGGCTTGACGATGAACTGGTCCATGGGATGGAACACTAGGCTGCTGCCTTCTGCTGCGTGTTCTGCGCCTGCGGCGCCGTGTGCTGCGGTGGTCTCGCTTGCCACGTTCAGTCCCTCTCGTCCTTCTCGGCCCTTGTCGCGGCCGCTTGTTTCTCTTGGGCCTCCTGTGCGCTGCGGAGCATGACCTTCACCCCGGCGACGAGACCCAGCAATGTAAACAGCACCAGGAAGATCGGGATCGTCCCGAACAGGCTGTCCAGCCCGTACCCGATGCCAAATCCGATCCCCAGACCGGATACCATCTCGATGACCATCCGCCAGGCCAGTTCGCCCCCGGATATGTCGGCGTCTGCGCGGGCCTGCGGTTGCTTGGCCTTTTTCGCCGCTTCGATCCGCGCCTCAAGCTGCGTCAGGCGCTGCTTTGGGTCGTCATCGGTCACGGGCGGTTTCCTCGCACAGTCTTGGCGCAGTTGCTAAGCGGCACGCGGCGCAGAGTCAACGGCCTTGATGGCCCCTATTGCCGCAGCTCAAGACTTTGTTTTTTTATGACTTTTCGCATATCTGCCAGTCTCGCCGTCTGAGCATCGGGTCCGCGTCAGCCCCAAAAGCCCTGAATCCGCATATTCAACCAAATGGTTGACCAAACTTTCCCGCTGTGGTTCAGCGGGGTCATGTCCGATGACCTCGATACCGTCTTTGCGGCCCTGGCCGACCCCACGCGGCGCACAATTCTGGCGATGCTGCTCGAGGATGACATGGCCGTCACCGACGTGGCCGAGCCGTTCGAGATGTCGCTGGCGGCGATCTCGAAACACCTGACGATTCTGACCCGGGCCGGGCTGATCAGCCAGGAGAAGCGCGGCCGGGTGAAATGGTGCAAGCTGGAACCCGACTCCCTGCGCGCGGCCTCGGTCTGGATGCAAGGGTTCGGGCAGTTCGAACCGGTCAATCTGGACGCGTTCGAGCGGTTCCTGGAAAACCAGTTGTCCGCGGGTGACGAGGCCTAGCGCACCACGAAGACCGACATGCTGGCATGTTTGGCCAGGTATCCGGCATGGCTGGACAGGATGAAATCGGTGATCCGCGGCGCATGGGTGCCGATTACGATCAGGTCGGCGCCGATCTCTTCGGCGGTGCGGGCCAGATCGCCATCGACCTCGGCCGCCACGTCCACCGAATGGATATTGCGGAAATCGACCCCGCCGCCGCTGGCTTGGGACAGCTCGTCCGCCAGATCGGACAGATGATCGTGGATCGCGCTTTCGGTCTGGGTCGGGTCACCGGGCTGGTTGCTGGTGACACTGACGATGGTGATCCGGGCCCCCTGCCATCGGGCGACTTGGGCCGCAACCTCGGCGGCTTTGCGCACTTCGGGCGGCAAGTGCAGATCGACGGGAAACATGATGTGCTTGAACATGGGACACCTCCTTGACCTTGTATCAGCCTAGCCGAGCCGCGCGGTCTGCCCCTTGATCTGCCTCAACAGGTAGGCGTCAGCGCGCCACGGGCTGCCGGTCGGCGCGTCGCAGATCGTCGCCCTTCAGCAGCAGCACAAGGGCCAGGATCGTCAGCCCGATTCCCACCAGCACCAAAAGGTCCGGCGCCGGCTGGCCCAGCGCGATCTGCCAGATGATCACCCAGCTTGGCGTCAGGTAGGTATAGGCCATGACCTTGGCCGATGGCAGCAGCAGCGTTGCATATTGCAACAGAACGAAGGTGGCCGCGCTGGCGCAGATGGCGACATAGAGCAGGCCGATCCAGACGATCGCCGGCAGGTTGGCCCAGTCGGTCGCGCGGATGTCGGACCAGCCGAACACCGTCAGCACCGCGCACCCGGCCAACAACGTGCCGAAAGTGAACACGACCGGCGGCTCGCCCCGGTTCAGCTTGCGCACCATGGGCGTATAGATCGCATGGGCCACGCAGCCCCAGAAATAGATGATCTCGCCCTGCCCGATCTCGAAGGCGCGAAAGGCCAGCCAATCGGCGCGGAACACCACCCACAGCGCGCCAACCGCGCCCACGCTCAACGCCAGGGCCATGTGCGGGGTGGTGATCTGACGCAGCAACACCCAACCCGCCACCGCCGACAGGATCGGCGTCAGGGTGAACACCGCCGCCGCGCTGACCGGCGGCGCGGTTTTCAGCCCGTAGAACATCAGCACGAAATAGGCCGAGAACAGCCCGCCCAGCACCAGATACCGCCAAGGCGCGCGCGCCGCGCTGCGCGGCAGGCCGGTCGTCATCAGCGCCGCGATGCCGATCACCACGCCGGCAATCGCGAACCGCGCGGCGTTCAGCGCCGCCGGCGCGATCTCGTTGGCAATCATCGAGCCTAGCGAGAAACTGCCCGCCACCAGCGCCGAGAACACCAGCATGGCCAGATGGCCACGCGCCTGCGGGCTCATGGCAGCCAGTCCTTGGCCTGCTCCTTGAGGAATTTCAGGAAGGTCTGCACCTTGTTGGTGCGGTGCAGATCCACATGGGTCACCAGCCACAGATTTCCGGCCCATTCCGGCAGCGGCTCCATCACCTCCTGCAACTGCGGATGGCGGGCGGCCTCCCAGCGGGCCATGAAGCCGATCCCCGCCCCGGCCAGTACCGCCTCGGCCACGGTGAAGTTGTTGGAGCAGCGGAAGGTGATCGCCTCGGCCGGGACATTGGCGCGCAGCCAGCGCGAAAAGGGCGCGCGGCTGTTCTCGTCATCCGCCCCGACGAAGGCGTGGTTGGGGAAATCCTCGACGCCCGCAGGCAGGCCGCGCCGCGCGATGTAGTCCTGACTGGCATACAGCCCCACCTCTTGCGTCATGAAGGGCTGCACAACATTGTCCGGCTGGTCGGGGGCCGCACCGGCGCGGATGGCCACATGCGCCTCGCCATATTCCAGGCGGAACAGGCGGTCGCCGGTCAGATAGCGCACGATCAGGTCGGGATGGTCCTGCTGGAACGCGGTCAGCGTGGGCACCACCAGCGGCGCCAGCGAGGCGAGCGAAGTCACCACCAGCTCGCCCGAGACATCGTCTCCGCGCCCCTTCAGCCGCCCGACCAGCTGGTTGAACTGATCCTCGGTGGCCTGGGCCACACGCAGCAGATCCTCGCCCGCCTCGGTCGGGGTGTAGCCGCGCGCGTGGCGCTGGAACAGCTTGACCTTCAGCCGGGCCTCGATCGCGTCGATATGGCGGATCACCGTGGCGTGGTGCACCCCCAGAACCTCGGCCGCGCCGCTGACCGTGCCCATACGCGCAACCTGATAGGCGGTGCGGACCTCGTCCCAATTGTCCATGACAAAACCAATTCTGTGCAATTTCCAACAATGTCTGTTGAATTATCCCAGTTTCGTTCGCTCACGCAATACTCATATTGGGTTCAGACGCAAAATCCGAAGCCTGAGAAGGACACACACCATGACAAAGACCATCCTGCACATCGACGCCTCGGCCCGCCGCACCGGCTCGGCCACCCGCGACCTGTCGGCCCGCATCGTCCAGCACCTGGGCGCCAACCGCATCATCCGCCGCGACCTGGCCACCCCCCTGCCCTTGCTGACCGAGGACTGGATCACCGCAAACTTCACCCCCGCCGATCAACGCGACGCCACCCAGCGCGACCTGCTGGCCCTGTCGGACGAGTTGGTCAAGGAACTGCAGCAGGCCGACACGGTGGTGATCGGGCTGCCGATCTACAATTTCTCGGTCCCCGCCGCCTTCAAGGCCTGGATCGACCTGGTCGCCCGCGCGGGGCTGACGTTCTCATATACCGAGAATGGCCCCAAGGGCCTGCTGGAGGGCAAGCGCGCCATCCTCGCCATCGCCTCGGGCGGTACCGCCGTGGGGTCCGAGATCGACTTTGCAACCGGATACGCCCGCCATGTTCTGGGCTTCATCGGCATCCACGACGTGGATGTGGTGGCCGCCGACCGCATGGCCCTGGACCCGGAAGCCGCGCTGAGCAACGCGCAGAAAGCCGTCGCCGAACTGGCCGCATGATGCGACCGGGCGCCACTGGTGGCGCCCGGTTTTCCACTCCCCGTCAGGCGCGCTCGGACGGGCGCGCCTTTCAGGGCAGCCAGGTGACCTCGCACCCGATCCGGTCGAAGAAGGCCATCAAGTCGTCGCGCGCCATGGCCACCGTCCGGTCGTTGACCAGCGGATGCATATAGATCACGTCCACGCGCTGCGCCGCGTCGTCCATGAAGAACCGTACACCGTTGCCAACGCCGTTGATCATCGCCAGCGGGCTGACCGCGCCAGGACGGATGCCAAGGTTCTGCATCAGCCGATCCGCCGACCCGAAGGTCAGGTTGCCCACCCCCAGTTCGGCGCCCAGCGCCTTGAGGTCGATCTCGCGGCTCTGTTCCAGCGTCACCAGGTAGTTCCGCTTTTTCTTGACGCGCAGATACAGGTTCTTGAGCCGCAACGCGTTTTCACCCGGCACCATGAACTGATCTTCGACCGCCTTCGACTCTTCGACCGTCCGCAGCGGGACGTGGCTGTGCAGACGATAGGGCAGCCCCCAATCGTCCAACAGCGCCAGCAAGGCGTCCGAACTGAGCGGCAATGAGTCCTGAAAGGCGGATGAGGCGTCCATGGTCTTCTCCTGAATATCGCGCCAGTGATGGCCGACGGGGCCAGACGATGCAACCCGGCAGGCGCGGATGGTTGACTCGGGCAGCCAATGGGCCTAAACGCCAACGCAACATCCGGAAGCGTGTGTTCTTCCGGTCCCTTGAGTCGTTCAGGGATCGCCCCCCACCAGCGAGTTTCGCCCGTGGGGGCGTTTGTGCATTGACCCGTCCGCCCCTATCTATGGGGCGCCAACCGACAACCGGCGAAGGAGGCCGAAGGCATGTTTGAAAATCTATCCGAACGCCTCTCTGGCGTCTTTGACCGGCTGACCAAACAGGGCGCCCTGTCCGAGGAAGACGTCAAGACCGCCCTGCGTGAGGTTCGCGTGGCGCTGCTTGAGGCTGACGTTTCGCTGCCGGTGGCGCGTGCGTTCGTCAAGAAGGTGCAGGAACAGGCGACCGGCCAGGCGGTGACCAAGTCGATTACGCCGGGCCAGCAGGTCGTCAAGATCGTGCATGATGCGCTGGTCGATACCCTGCGCGGAGAGGAAGACCCCGGCAAGCTGAAAATCGACAACCCGCCCGCCCCGATCCTGATGGTCGGCCTGCAGGGCTCGGGTAAAACCACCACCACCGGCAAGCTGGCGAAACGCCTGAAAGAAAAAGAGGGCAAGAAGGTCCTGATGGCCTCGCTGGACGTCTACCGCCCGGCGGCGATGGACCAGCTGGCGGTTCTGGGCACCCAGATCGGGGTGGACACCCTGCCGATCGTGCCGGGGCAGAAGCCGGTGGATATCGCCAAGCGCGCCAAACAGCAGGCCACGCTGGGCGGCTATGACGTCTACATGCTGGATACCGCGGGCCGTCTGCATGTCGACGAAGTCCTGATGGACGAGGTCGAGCAGGTCCGCAACGTGGTCGACCCGCGCGAGACCCTGCTGGTGGTTGACGGCCTGACCGGTCAGGTCGCCGTAGAGGTCGCCGAGGAGTTCGACGCCAAGGTCGGCATCACGGGCGTGGTCCTGACCCGGATGGACGGTGACGGCCGCGGCGGCGCGGCGCTGTCGATGCGCGCAGTGACCGGCAAGCCCATCCGCTTCGTCGGTCTGGGCGAGAAGATGGATGCGCTGGAAACCTTCGAGCCCGACCGCATCGCGGGCCGTATTCTGGGCATGGGCGACATCGTGGCCCTGGTCGAAAAAGCCCAGGAGACCATGGAGCTCGAGCAGACCGAGCGCATGATGAAGCGCATGATGAAGGGTCAGTTCAACATGAACGACCTGAAGATGCAGCTGGAACAGATGATCCAGATGGGGGGCATGCAGGGCCTGATGGGCATGATGCCGGGCATGGGAAAGATGGCCAAGCAGATGGATCAGGCCGGGCTGGACGACCGGATCCTGCGCCAGCAGATCGCCATGATCCAGTCGATGACCAAGAAGGAACGCGCCAACCCCGCGCTGCTGCAGGCCAGCCGCAAGAAACGCATCGCGGCCGGTTCGGGCATGGAGGTCAGCGACGTCAACAAGCTGCTCAAGATGCACCGACAGATGTCGGACATGATGAAGAAGATGGGCAAGATGGGCAAAGGCAAGATGCTGAAACAGGCCATGAAGGGCATGTTCGGCAAAGGCGGGCCCAGCCCCGAGGAAATGGCCGCCGGCATGGACCCTAAGGCGCTGGAAGCCGCGGCCAAGGCGATGGGCGGCAAGATGCCCGGCGGCATGCCCGGCATGGGCGGCGGCATGGCCCTGCCCCCCGGCCTGAGCGGGTTCGGAAAGAAGAAGTAAGTGACCGCGCCCGTCGCATATCCGTGGGAGGCTTCGGCCACCGGCCCCGCTGCCGACCTGTCGGCGCGGCTGGCGGCGGACTTGCCGCGGCTGGAGACCGCGCGGCTGGTGCTGCGCGCGCCGCGGATCGGGGATTTCGACACCTATGCCGAAATCCTGATGTCGGACCGCGCCGAACACATGGACGGCCCGTTTGACCGGCAGGCGGCCTGGCTGGATTTCTCGCAATACGTCGCGGGCTGGCTGCTGCGTGGCGCGGGAATGTGGGCCATCGAGGACCGTGCAGGCGGTCAGGTGCTGGGCTTCGTGTCGATCGGCATGGAATTCGGCGACCGCGAGCACGAGTTGGGCTATTTGCTGACCGAAGCCGCCGAAGGGCGTGGCATCGCAACCGAAGCGGCCGAAGCCGCCCGCGACTTTGCACTGGGTCCGCAGGCCCTGCCGTCACTGGTCAGCTATGTAGACCACGACAACGCGGCCTCGGCCCGCGTGGCCGAGCGTCTGGGCGCCCAGCGCGACCTGCAGGCCGAGGCCGGGTTCGGCGAGCCGGTTCTGGTCTATCGCCACCTGCCCGGCGACGGCGATGGCGGGATGGAGGCCTACGCATGACGACCTTTGCCATCCCGACCCTTGAGACCGAGCGCCTGATCCTGCGGGCGCCGCATCTGGACGACCTGCCGGCCATGACCGCCTTCTACGAGACCGAGCGCAGCCGCATGGTGGGCGGGCCAAGGGATGCGGCAGACTGCTGGAGCGTGCTGGCGAACCGTCTGGGCCACTGGGCGCTGCGTGGCTATGGCCTGTGGCACCTGACCGAAAAGTCCAGCGGCGCTTTCGTGGGCTGGACCGGCATGATCTATGTACCCGGCTGGGACGAACCCGAGCTGGGCTGGACCCTGATGGAACAGGCCGAGGGCAAGGGGCTGGGCTTTGAGGCCGCGCAGGCCGCCCGCGACCACGCGGCGCGCCATCAGGGACTGAACGGCGTTATCAGCTATATCGCCCACGCCAATGACCGTTCGCGCGCTCTGGCACAGCGCCTCGGCGCGACCTACGAGCGCGAGGGCGAAGTGCTGGGCAAGTCCGCACAGATCTGGCGGCACCCGAAACTCGACACGTCAACGACCGATCTGAACACCGAAAGGACCGGCCAATGAACAATCCCGTGACGCGGGCCGCGGCCTTGCTGAAAGACCACCGCGAAAGCATCGACCGGCTGGACGCGATCCTGGTCTATACGCTGGCCGAGCGGTTCAAGCACACCCAGGCCGTTGGCAAGCTCAAGGCCGAACACGACCTTCCCCCGTCCGATCCCTCGCGCGAGGCCGCGCAGATCGCACGGCTTGAAGACCTGGCGAAAGAGGCGGATCTGGACCCCGATTTTGCCAAGGCTTTCCTGAATTTCATAATTCAGGAAGTCATTCGACACCACAAGAAACACCAGAAGTGAACCAGAGGTTCAACAAACACCAGAAGTGAACCCGAGGTTCAGCAAACACCAGAAATAGCCGGAGCAATCCGGCCAACGCCATCCAAAGGAGATACCACAATGGCAATGAAAATTCGTCTGGCCCGTGGCGGCTCGAAAAAGCGCCCCTTCTACCGCATCGTTGCAGCGGACAGCCGCATGCCGCGTGATGGCCGCTTCATCGAGAAGCTGGGCACCTACAACCCGCTGCTGCCGAAAGACAGCGAAGAGCGCGTGAAGATGAACATGGAGCGCATCCAGTACTGGCTGGACCAGGGCGCGCAGCCGACCGACCGGATCGCCCGCATGCTGGAAGCCGCCGGCGCCAAGGAGAAGACCGAGCGCAACAACCCCAAGAAGGGCACTCCGGGCAAGAAAGCCCAGGAGCGCGCCGAAGAGAAGGCCGCAAAGGCAGCCGAAGCCGCTGCTCCGGCAGAAGAAGCCGCTGCAGAAGAATAAACAGGCGGGCGCGTGCAGGATCAGGCCTTTACCGACGAATTCCGCACGCAGTTCGATCTGTTGATGCGGCTCCGGCGCGACGTGCGCCGGTTCCGCACCGACGCGGTGGACGAGGCAGTGCTGACGCGCTGCCTCGACGCGTTTCAGCTGGCCCCTTCGGTGGGTCTGAGCGAACCCTGGCGCGTGATCCGCGTCGAAAGCGACGCGGCCCGTACCGCGGCGCTGGAGAATTTCAAGGCCGCCAATGACGCCGCGCTTGCGGGCTATTTCGGAGACCGGGCGCATCTGTACAGCCAGTTGAAGCTATCGGGTATGCAAGAGGCTCCGGTGCAGCTGGCGGTGTTCTGCGATGACGCCACCGACAAGGGCCAGGGGCTGGGCGCGGGCACCATGCCCGAAATGCGCCGCTATTCGGTGGTCTCGGCCGTCACTTTGTTTTGGCTGGCGCTGCGCGCGCATGGGATGGGGTTGGGCTGGGTTTCGATCCTCGATCCCGACCGGCTGGCCCGCGACCTGTCGGTGCCCGACGACTGGCGGCTGATCGGCTATTTCTGCGTGGGCTGGCCCGAGGAAAGCTCGGACACGCCCGAGCTGGAAACTCTGGGCTGGGAGTCCCGCCGCGGCAGCCTGCCGGTGGACGTGCGGTAGGATGCCATGTTCGGATTGATACGCCTTCCCATCCTGTTGCTGATCGCCTTTATTGTGGGCGTGTTCTTTGAACGCAGCAATCAACGCGAAGTCTGCGCCGAAATCGGCCGGTGGATGAACGGAACTTGTGTGACGACGGAAATGCCCAATGACTGATCTGATCTGTGTCGGCAGCATCGCCGGGTCCTTCGGCGTACGCGGCGAGGTCCGCCTGAAAAGCTATTGCGCGGTTCCCGAGGATATTGAGAACTACTCCCCCCTGACCGACGAGACCGGCACCGAGCGCTATCCGCTGATCATCACGCGCGCAATCAAGAACGGGTTTGCCGCGCGCTTGGGCGGGGTCGAGACCAAGGAGCAGGCTGACGCCCTGAAGGGGCTGCGCCTTTTTGCCCGGCGCGATCAGTTGCCGTCGCTGCCGGATGACGAATTCTATCACGCCGACCTGATCGGGCTTGAGGTCTATGACACCGGCGGCACCCTGCTGGGCAAGGTCAAGTCAGTGCAGAACCACGGCGCCGACGACCTGCTGGAACTGCACGGGCCGGGGCTGAAAACCACCGTTCTGCTGCCCTTCACAAAGGCGGCAGTACCCACGGTTGACCTTGAGGCCGGCCGCATCGTCGCCGACCCGCCCGAAGGGCTGCTGTGATGCGGCGCATCCTGCTGCATCTGGGCCTGCACAAGACGGGCACCACGGCGGCCCAGTCGTTTCTGTTCGAAAACCGCGAACTCATCTGGCCACACCACGCGTTGGTGCTGCCCTATGTCACCCGCAAGCGCGGGTTGTCCGAGGCGGCCACCCGCCATTCGCTCTATGGCACGGTGGGCACGCTGGCCGAGTTCGGTTCGCAGTTTCATGCCCTTCTCGACTCGCTGGATTTCGGCGAAAAGCGCGGGCTGGTGCTGAGCGAGGAGAATTTCGCCGGGCTTCGGCCTAGTCGCAATCCGGCGGTGGGCTATGACGCGGCGCCCGAACTGGCGGCCTGCATCGTGGACATGGTGCGCAACCGGCTGGCGGGGGATCCGCTGGACATCACCGTCTATCTGTCGCTGCGCCAGCGCGGCAGCTGGCTGCGCAGCCTGTGGGCACACGACCTTCAGCGCACCCGGCTGGTTCTGGATTTCGACGCCTTCCGCGACAAGCTGGCCGACCTGCCCTCGCCCCAGCAGACCGCCGAAGCGATCCGCGACCGGCTGCCTTCGGTCCGCGTGCAGACGGAATGGCTGGAAGAACTGCGCGAACGCCCGTTTGGCCCCGGCACGCCCTTCGCCGAATTCCTGATCCTGCCGCGCGAAAAGGCCGCGCAGCTGATCACGCCGACCCGGTCCAACCCCGCCCTGCCCGAGGCCACGTTGAAGGCGATGCTGGATCTGAACCGATCGGGGCTGGACGAGGCGGCGCTGGTCCGGCAGAAGGCCCGCATCGTCGAAGACGCCCGGAACAGCCTGACCCCTCAGCCATGACGGACAAACCCGCCAAATCCCACGGCCGCAAGGCCATCCGCCCCACCCTGAAGCCGCGCGAGCTGTTGACGCCGACGCCGGACCTGTACGGCGTGTGGAAGGCCAAGGTGATCACGCTGTTCCCCTCGGCCTTTCCCGGTGTTCTGGGCGAAAGCCTGACCGGCAAGGCCCTGCAAGACGGGCTTTGGCAGCTGGAAACCGTCGATTTGCGACAGTTCGGCATCGGCAAGCATCGCAATGTCGACGACACGCCCGCTGGCGGCGGCGCCGGCATGGTGCTGCGCGCCGACGTGCTGGGCGCGGCGATCGAACACACGATGGACGGCGTGCAGGGCAACTGGCCGTTGGTCTATCTCAGCCCGCGCGGCCGCCGGATGGACCAGCGCATGATGCAGAATTTCGCCCGCTGCGACGGCCTGACCCTGCTGTGCGGCCGGTTCGAAGGCGTGGATGAACGGGTGCTGGAGCACTACGGCATCCAAGAGGTCTCGCTGGGCGATTTCGTGATGACCGGCGGCGAGATCGCCGCGCAGGCGCTGATCGACGCCACCGTCCGGCTGCTTCCCGGCGTTCTGGGCAACCAGGCCTCGGCCGAGGAGGAGAGCTTTGCCTCGGGGCTGCTGGAACACCCGCAGTATACCCGCCCGGCCGAATGGAAAGGCCGCCCGATCCCCGACGTCCTGATGTCGGGCCATCACGGCCGCATCGCCGAATGGCGGCAGCAGATGTCGGAACAGATCACCCGCGAACGCCGCCCCGATCTTTGGGCCTCCTATCGCAAGGAACAGGGCGAGGACTAGGGCCCGCCGGTCTTCCACCGCGTCCACAGATCGGGCGAGCCGTTGAAGGCGTTGATGTCCACCCGCCCCTGCACGCCCGGCACAAGCCCGGTGCCCGTGTACTGCCAGAACCGCCAGACCGCCCGGGGATAGACATTGCGCGGATGCCCCGCGACCGAGCGCAGCCAGAACTCGGTCTTGGGCAGTCGGCCAATGCTAGTGTCCGCGTAGAAATCGACCGTGGTGTAGACGATCGGCCGGCGGCCGTAGTGACGTTCGAGGATATCAAGGAACCGCTGCGCCTCGGCCCGGACGGTCTTGCCGTCGGGGCGCAAAGTGCAGGTTTTCGAATGCGGCGTCCACTCCATGTCGAGCACATGCGGCAGGTCGGCCCCACGCGGCACGTTGCGGATGAACCATCGGGCCTGCTCGGCCGCGGGACGACAGAAATAGTAGTAGTGATAGGCGCCCCAGGGCACACCCGCCGCCGCCGCGCCGCTGCTGTGGTTTTCGAACATCGGGTCGGCCACGTCGCCGCCCTCGGTCGCCTTGATGAAGACAAAGCTGATGCCCGCGGCCTTGGCCTGGCGCCAGTCGATCTGGCCCTGCCAGCGCGACACGTCCAGCCCGTGAACGGGATAATGCTCTGGTCGGCGGCGGTCCCAGTCATGCGGATCGGCATCGGCAAAGGCTGGATACAGGGCCTGCGGCGCCGAGCGGTCGTACCCGGCCGGCAGGTCGGTCACCTGCGGCGCGGGCGTGCGGCGTCCGCAAGACAGCAGCAACAGGCCGATGGCCACACCGAGTATGACTTTGCGCATCCTATCGTCCTGCCTCAGATATCGTTGCCCGATCATCACCAGCATGCCTGAGTGCCCGAATATCGCAACATTTGCGTTCCACGGCGGCGGATTTTCACCGCTGCGCCAGTGAAACCCGGTGAATCGGGCTTGATCTACCTCCGCGAATTGCCTAAACGGGCGCAATCCGGTGGCGCCCTGCGGCGACTCCGGTGTTTTGGTTTGTGTCGCAGGATCGCACCCGGCTTTCTTCGGATCGGGGAAGCTGCACACGAAACCGCACGGAAGGAACAGTCGACCTGATCTCTGGCGGGCTGCGCAAGCGGGACCCGGGGAAGACCAAGAGCTCTCGGGCCGTGCCAACTTCGTGGACCAACCACGAGCAGATAGGAGTACCTGCGATGGACCTGATCGCACAGCTTGAGGCGGAACAGATTGCCGCCCTGGGGAAAGAGATCCCCGATTTCAAAGCCGGTGACACCATCCGTGTCGGCTACAAGGTGACCGAAGGCTCGCGCACCCGCGTGCAAAACTACGAAGGCGTCTGCATCGCGCGCAAGAACGGCAATGGCATTGCCGGTTCGTTCACCGTCCGCAAGATTTCGTTCGGCGAAGGCGTGGAACGCGTGTTCCCGCTGTATTCGACCAATATCGACAGCATCACCGTTGTCCGCCGCGGCCGCGTCCGCCGCGCCAAACTGTACTACCTGCGCTCGCGCCGCGGCAAATCGGCCCGGATCGCGGAGGTCACCAACTACAAGCCCAAGGCTGACGCCGAGGCCGAAGCGTAAGGAGCGGACCCATGAAAAAAGACATCCACCCCGATTACCACATCATCGACGTCAAGATGACCGACGGCACCGTGGTTCAAATGAAATCCACCTGGGGCGCCGAGGGCGACCAGCTGGCCCTGGAAATCGACCCGTCCTCGCACCCGGCTTGGACCGGCGGTTCGTCGCGCTTGATGGACGCGGGCGGCCGTGTGTCGAAATTCAAGAAGAAATACGAAGGTCTGGGCTTCTGATCCCACGCTATCGCGTTTCAAGGCCGTCCCGTCGGGACGGCCTTTTTTATTTGTATGGCTCAATTGTCGGGCACGTCTAGATCGAACACGATGATCCCCTCGGCTCCATTCTCGCACAATGCACACAGTTGGCCGCCCAATTGCCGATGCACCGGATGTTCTGCATAGACACGCAGCGCCTCGGCATCGGCAAACCGGATCACGAAGCCGTCGCGCCAGACCTGCGACTTTCCCTCGAAATCGCGGTTGGGGCCATAGTCGAACCCAATCGCGCCGGCCAACTCGGCGCACAAATCCGAGAGCCCTTGCACCACATCCCGCCGCGCCTGCTGCGGCGCGTCGGTGCGAAAGGTGAAGAAAACGCAGTGCAGGATCATCGGCCGTCCCTTTCTCTGACGCGCGGGTGGTCGGGTCGTCTTCGGTGGTCCAAGGCGTCCGCCCCCAAATGACAGTGCCTGATCTTGACGCAGGAAGCCGATTCGACCGCTTTCCTTTGGCGCACACACAACATATAGTGGCTGCAAACAACGTGTAGTCAAACACGACGGAACCGGGGAACACTGGCATGGCACATATCATCGTGGTGGGGAACGAAAAGGGCGGCGCAGGCAAATCGACCGTCTCCATGCATGTTGCCACCGCGCTGGCGCGGCTGGGACACAAGGTCAGCACGCTGGATCTGGATCTGCGGCAGCGCAGCCTGGGCCGGTATTTCGAGAACCGGCGCAATTTTATGGCCAACGAGCATCTGGACCTGCCCAGCCCGCGCCACCACGACCTGCCCGAGATCGACGCAAGCAAGCTCAAACCCGGCGAGAATATCTATGACCACCGCCTGTCCGCCGCCGTGGCCGAGCTGGAAAGCGACAGCGATTTTATCCTGATCGACTGCCCCGGGTCACACACAAGGCTTAGCCAGGTGGCCCATTCGCTGGCCGACACGCTGATCACGCCGCTGAACGACAGTTTCATTGATTTCGACCTTCTGGCGCGGATCGACTCGAAGGGCGAAAAGATCCTCGGCCCCTCGGTCTATTCCGAGATGGTGTGGAACGCCCGGCAACTTCGGGCGCAGGCAGGGCTGAAGCCCATAGACTGGGTCGTGGTGCGCAACCGCGTGGGCACCCAGCGCATGGTCAACAAGGAAAAGATGCAGCGCGCCATCGAGATGCTGTCGAAACGGATCGGCTTCCGCGTTGCCTCGGGCTTTTCCGAGCGTGTGATCTTTCGCGAACTGTTCCCGCGCGGGCTGACTCTGCTGGACCTCAAGGATGTCGGGGTGAAACAGCTCAACATCTCGAATATCGCCGCCCGGCAGGAGCTGCGCGACATGATGCGCGAACTGAATTTGCCAGGGGTCGAGATCGATTTCTAAGCCGTCGGCGCGTAGATCGTGAACAGCTCTTTGGGCTCGGGAACGCCGCGCAGCATGTAGCGCCCGACCGAGATCAGTTCCTGTTCGCAGGGCTGAGCGGCGCGGGCAACGTCATCCGAGATCAAGATACGCCGGTCTAGCGACCGGTGCATGCCTGCGATGCGCGCAGCCTGGTTCACCGCCGGTCCGATCACGGTGAAATCCAGCCGGCTTTCAGCGCCGATATTGCCATACAGGATTTCGCCCGAATGCAGGGCAAGGGTGAAATTGGCGATCGGTAAGCCGGCGGCGGCCCGTTCCGCGTTGAGCACCGCAATGCGCTCTTGCAGAACAGTCACAGCGGCCAGCGCGGCGCGGGCGTCCTCGTCAATCTCGCCCACGTCGAACATGGCCATCAGACCGTCGCCCATGAATTTCAGGATATTGCCGCCACAGCCCTGAACGACCTCGACCGCCACGGCCAGATAGTCGTTCAGCATTGCGATGATGTCCGACCCGGGAAGGCGTTCGGCGAGCCCGGTAAAGCCCTCCAGGTCGAAATTCCAGATCACGGCGTCGATCTGCTGCAACGATCCGCGCCGGATTTCCCCCGACAACACGCGCCGACCCGCATCCCCCCCCAAATAGACGCGCAGCAGATCCTGCGCCATTTTTCGGTTCGAGGCCGATTTCAAGGCCAGACCCAGATGCGGCAGGGCATATCGGATCAGATCCAGGTGAATTTCCTCGAACCCCTCGGCATGGTCCGTCGTCCAGGACATCAGAACGCCCTCGGGCATCTGGTCCAGGGCGATCCGGTTTTCGGGCTCGACCTTCTGCAGAACCAGACCGGATGCAAAGTAATCGGTGGCACCTTTCTGATGCAACTCGTTCAGAAACGGAAATCGGCTGGGTTCGTTCTGATCTTTCAACCTTTCACGCAGCTCCTTCGCCCCGCTCTGCAGCATCGCGTAGAGCGGGCTTGAAACCCACTGATCGGGCAATTCCTCGCGGTGCTCGTAATTCTCGACGCTGCCCCCTTCGTCCCGGTACCAGTTGAATCCGGTGCCGCCATAAATGGGGTGATAGGCGCTCTGGGCGGCGTGAAACCGCATCAGGGGAACGCCCGCATCCACAAGCCGCAGGCAATAGCCTTCGAGTATTTCCGACTGTTCGGCCCCTTCCAGCCCCCGGTCCAGCAACCATCCAATCAGGTCATCGGCGCGGGCTTTGGGGTCGGTGGATGGCATCTTGGGGCTCCGTCTGGTCTGACCCCCCACTTGGGGGTTGCGGGGCCAGAATACCAGAGGTCAGTCCATCCCGGCCAGCCGCCGCAGCATCATCCGCAACAGCGCCGCCTCGCCCGTGGTGAACATGCCCGCTAGCCGGGCGTCATAGTCGCGGGCGATGTCGCGCAATTCGCGGTACACCGCCAGACCGGCGGGGGTCAGGGTCAGCCGCTCCATCCGGCGGTCGTTTTCGTCGCGGGTGCGCCGCAGGTATCGGCGCTGTTCCAGCTTATGCACCGCGCGGCTGATCTTGGTCTTGTGCATCTTGGCACGTTCCCCGATCTGTTTGGCGGTCATCTCTCCGTAATTGCCCAGGTGGAACAACACGCGCCATTCGGTGCGCAGCATCCCATAGCGGTTCTTGTAGACCTTCTGGAAATCCAACGAGCTTTCCTCGGCCGCCTGGTTGAGCAGGAAGGGCAGGAAATTTCGCAGGTCGAAGTCATCTTTTTCGGCGGAATCTGGCTGTGTCATGGTTGTTAGTTACAAAATCAACTATTATCCGACAAGCAGCAAACGGAGGAACCCCGATGAATCGTCCGACTGACCCGCACGCTCTGACCCAAGCCAGCACGCCCGTTGGCACCCACGCAGGCTATATGCCCGGCTTTGGAAATGACTTTGAAACCGAGGCGCTGCCGGGCGCACTGCCGCAGGGCATGAACAGCCCGCAGAAATGCAACTATGGCCTTTACGGCGAACAGCTCAGCGGCACCGCCTTCACCGCCAACCCGCCCGAGCGCACCTGGTGCTATCGCATCCGGCCGTCGGTCAAGCATTCGCACCGCTATGAAAAGATCGACCTGCCGTATTGGAAAAGCGCCCCGAATGTCGATCCGGACGTGATCAGCCTGGGCCAGTACCGCTGGGACGCGGTGCCCCATTCCGACCAACCGCTGACCTGGCTGACTGGCATGCGCACCATGACCACCGCCGGGGACGTGAACACCCAGGTCGGCATGGCCAGCCATATCTATCTGGTCACCGAATCGATGGTGGACGACTATTTCTTCTCGGCCGATTCCGAGCTGCTGGTGGTGCCGCAGGAAGGCCGCCTGCGCTTTGCGACCGAGCTGGGCATCATCGACCTCGAACCCAAGGAGATCGCCATCATCCCGCGCGGGCTGGTGTACCGGGTCGAGGTGCTGGAAGGCCCCTGCCGCGGCTTCGTCTGCGAGAACTACGGCCAGAAATTCGAGCTGCCGGGCCGCGGCCCGATCGGCGCCAACTGCATGGCCAATCCGCGTGACTTCAAGGCACCCGTGGCCGCGTTCGAAGACCGTGAAGTGCCCTCGACCGTGACGATCAAGTGGTGCGGCCAGTTCCACACCACCAAGATCGGCCACAGCCCGCTGGACGTGGTGGCCTGGCACGGCAACTACGCGCCGTACAAATACGACCTGCGGACCTATTGCCCGGTCGGAGCCATCCTGTTCGACCACCCCGATCCGTCAATCTTTACCGTGCTGACCGCGCCCTCGGGCGTACCGGGCACGGCCAATATCGATTTCGTCCTGTTCCGCGAACGCTGGATGGTGATGGAGGACACGTTCCGCCCGCCGTGGTACCACAAGAACATCATGTCCGAGCTGATGGGCAATATCTATGGCCAGTACGACGCCAAGCCGCAGGGCTTCGTGCCGGGCGGAATGAGCCTGCACAACATGATGATCCCGCATGGACCCGACAAGGAAGCCTTTGAAAAGGCGTCCAACGCCAATCTGGGGCCGGACAAGCTGGACAACACCATGTCCTTCATGTTCGAGACCCGCTTTCCGCAGCACCTGACCGCCTTTGCCGCGAACGAGGCGCCGCTGCAGGATGACTACATCGATTGCTGGACGGACCTGGAAAAGAAATTCGACGGTACGCCCGGCAAGAAATGACACCGGTGGCCCCACGGCCACCGCACCGCACAAGGAAACGCAATGCCTTTGATGAAATCTTGGGTGGCCTCGGCCAATGACGCGAACCACCCTTTTCCGCTGAACAACCTGCCTTATGGCGTCTTTTCGACCGCAGGGTCCGAGCCGCGCTGCGGTGTGGCCATCGGGGACATGATACTTGACGTGTCCGCAGCCGAGGCCGAGGGGCTGATCACGCTGGGCGACGAGCCGCTGTTCGATCTGCCCTTCTGGAACCCGCTGATGGAACAGGGGCCGGCCGTCTGGGCCGCGCTGCGCGAGCGGCTGACCGCCATGCTGGCGAAGGGGTCGAAAGAACAGGACAAGGTCGAACCGCTGCTGGTTCCGCAAGCCGAGGCCCAACTGCACATGCCCTTTGCCGTCAGCGAATACACCGATTTCTACGCGGGCAAGCACCACGCCATGAACGTCGGCACCATGTTCCGCGGCCCGGAAAACGCTCTGCCGCCCAACTGGCTGCACATCCCCATCGGCTACAACGGCCGGGCCTCGTCGGTGGTGGTCTCGGGCACCGATATCCGCCGCCCGTGGGGACAGCTGAAATCCCCCGACCATGACCGACCCGCCTTCCTGCCCAGCCGCCGTTTCGACATCGAACTGGAGATGGGCGCCATCGTAGGCACCCCGTCCGACGGCCCGATCACCGTGCAAGAGGCCAACGACCACATCTTTGGCTATGTCCTGCTGAACGACTGGTCGGCGCGCGACATCCAGGCCTGGGAATACCAGCCGCTTGGCCCGTTCCAGGCCAAGGCCACCGCCACCTCGATTTCGCCTTGGATCGTGACCAAGGCAGCGCTGGACCCCTTCCGCTGCGACACGCCCGCGCGCGAGGTCGAACTGCTGGATCACCTCAAGGATTGCGGTCCGATGCTCTATGACATCGAGCTGGAGGTGACGATGGCGCCCCCGGGCAAACCGGCGACCACCATCGCCCGCACCAACTACAAGGAAATGTATTATTCCTCGGCGCAGCAACTGGCGCACCACACCACTTCGGGCTGCCCGATGAACGTGGGCGACCTGCTCGGCTCGGGCACCATCTCGGGGCCGACGAAGGACAGCCGCGGCTCATTGCTGGAACTCAGCTGGGGCGGCAAGGAGCCGATCACGCTGGAGACCGGAGAAACCCGCAGCTTCATCGAGGACGGCGACACACTGACCCTCAAAGGCGCCGCCCGGGGCGACGGCTACACGATCGGCTTCGGCGACTGCACCGGCACAGTGCTGCCCGCCCTTGAAGACCCATACGCACGATAAGGAGCGCCACATGGCCAAGGCATTCGCGTCCCAGGGGGACATGACCGAAAAGAAAATCTCGTTCACCGAGGTGGGTGAAGGTCTGTACGCCTTCACCGCCGAAGGCGATCCGAACTCGGGCGTGATCATCGGCGATGACAGCGTGATGGTGGTCGAGGCCCAGGCCACGCCGCGCCTGGCGCAGAAGGTGATCGACTGCATCCGGTCCGTAACCGACAAGCCGATCACCCATGTGGCGCTGACCCATTACCACGCGGTCCGCGTGCTGGGCGCCAGCGCCTTCGGCGCGCAGCAGATCATCATGTCGGACATGGCCCGCGCCATGGTCGTCGAGCGCGGTCAAGAGGACTGGGACAGCGAATTCCAGCGCTTTCCGCGCCTGTTCGAAGGGCATGAAAGCATCCCCGGCCTGACCTGGCCCACCACCACGTTCAGCGATACGATGACGGTCTATCTGGGCAACCGCCGGGTCGATCTGATGCATCTGGGGCGGGCGCATACGGCCGGCGACATCGTGATCCACGTGCCCGACCAGAACGTGATGTTCACCGGCGACATCGTCGAATATCACTCGGCCTGCTATTGCGGCGACGGGCATTTCGGCGACTGGGGCGACACGCTGGATCAGATCCAGTGGTTCGACGTGGATGCCATCGCGCCGGGGCGCGGCGATGCGCTGGTCGGCAAGGAAATGGTGAATGCCGCCATCGAGAACACCCGCGACTTCGTCGAAAGCACCTATCGCCCGGCGGCAAAGGTGGCCGCGCGCGGCGGCAGCCTGAAAGAGGCCTGGGACGCAGTGCGGGCGGAGTGCGATCCGAAATTCTCGGACTATGCCATCTACGAGCACTGCCTGCCCTTCAACGTGGCCCGTGCCTATGACGAGGCGCGCGGCATTGACACCCCGCGCATCTGGACCGCCCAGCGCGATCTGGAGATGTGGGAGGCCCTGCAGGGCTGAGAAATGGCCCGGCGACTTGATCCAGATCGTGTCGCCGGCCTGAAAACGATGCAACCATGGAGGAGAGCCATCGGCGCCCCGCGCCGGTGGGCGGAGGTTGTGCGCCCGGCGCACAGAACTTGGGGAGAGAGCCCATGAACAAGATTTTTGAACAGCCGCTCTATGCCTATGCCCGCAGCCCCGATCAGGATGCCCCCACCCCGGTGCGGCATCAGGTGATCGTGATCGGCGCAGGGCCGGTCGGGCTGGCCGCCGCCATCGACCTGGCCCAGCAGGGCGTCGAGGTGGTGGTGCTGGACGACAACGACAAGGTCAGTTTCGGCAGCCGCGCAATCTGTTTCGCCCAGCGCACGCTGGAAATCGCCGACCGGCTGGGGTGCGCCCGCCCGATGGTGGACAAGGGCGTGCTGTGGAACACGGGCAAGGTGTTTTTCGACGACCGCAAGGTCTATGAATTCAACCTGCAGCCCGATGAGGGCTATGCCCATCCGGCCTTCATCAACCTTCAGCAATACTACTTTGAGCAGTTCATGGTCGAACGGGTCCGCGAGTTACAGACCCAGGGCGTACCGATCGAGATCCGTGGCCGCAACAAGGTCGAGGCAATCGGCACCCATGACGACCACGTCAAGCTCGAGGTGGAAACGCCCGAGGGGTCGTACACCGTCGAGGCCGACTGGCTGATCGCCTGTGACGGGGCCAATTCGCCCACCCGCCGGATGCTGGGGCTGGATTTCGTGGGCCGCGTGTTCGATGACAACTTCCTGATCGCCGATGTGATCATGGAAGCCGATTTCCCGTCCGAGCGCTGGTTCTGGTTCGACCCGCCCTTCAACCGCGGCCAGTCGGCGCTGCTGCACAAACAGCCCGACAACGTCTGGCGCATCGACCTGCAACTGGGCTGGGACATCGACAAGGAACGCGAAAAGCGCCCCGAAAACGTGATCCCGCGCCTCAAGGCGATGCTGGGCGAGGACGTCCAGTTCGAGCTGGAATGGGTCAGCATCTATACCTTCCAGTGCCGCCGGATGGAGAAATTCCGCCACGGCCGCGTCCTGTTTGCTGGCGACAGCGCCCATCAGGTCAGCCCCTTCGGCGCGCGTGGGGCCAATTCGGGCCTGCAGGACACCGACAACCTGTGTTGGAAGCTGAAGATGGTCCTTGACGGCACCGCGCCCGACAGACTGCTGGACAGCTATGATGTCGAGCGCATCCATGGCGCGGACGAGAACATCCTGAACTCGACCCGCTCGACCGATTTCATCACGCCGAAATCGGAAATGTCACGCATCCTGCGCGACGCGGTTCTGGACCTGAGCGAACATTACGAGTTCGCCCGCCCGCTGGTGAATTCCGGCCGGCTGAGCGTGCCCTGCACTTATGACGGCTCGCCGCTGAATTCGGCCGATGCGCTGAATGGTCCGGCCGAAACGCGCCCCGGCTCGCCCTGCCCCGATGCTCCGCTGGGGGATGCGTTCCTGTTGCCCAAGCTGGCGGGCAAGTTCACCCTGTTGACCATCGACGCCGACGCCCCAGACAGGATCGAGGAAGAGGGCGTGATGGTCGAGCGGCTGGCGCTGTCGGTCAAGGATGACCGGACGCTGGCGCTGAAGCGGCGGTATCTGGGCGACGCGGCAGGCGCGGTCTATCTGATCCGGCCCGACCAGCATGTGGCGGCGCGGCGCGACAGCTATGAAGACAACGCGTTCCGGCAGGCGATCCGCCGGGCCATCGGCAAGGAGTAGGCACAATGGATGAACTGATCCTCACCCCGAATATCGACGGCGCGGATGATTTCTATGCCGATCTGCTGGCCGCGCACGACGGTCTGGACAAGGCCGAAAGCGATGCGCTGAATGCGCGGCTGGTGCTGGTGCTGGCCAATCACATCGGTGACCGGACCATCCTGAAACAGGCAATCGACGCGGCCAAAGCCCGATGAGTGACGTCGTCCTGTATGACTACTGGCGGTCCTCGGCCAGCTACCGGGTGCGCATCGCGTTGAACCTGGCCGGGATCGCCTATCGCGCGCAGACCGTCGATCTGGTCAAGGGCGAGCAGACCGCGCCCGCGCATCTGGCCCGAAACCCGCAGGGCTTTGTGCCGGTGCTCGAAATCGACGGCGTGCAGCTGACCCAGTCGCTGGCCATTCTGGACTATCTCGACCGGACGCGGACCCTGAACCTGCTGCCGGACGAACCGGTCGCGCGGGCCAAGGCGCAGGCGCTGGCCCATGCCATTGCGGTGGATCTGCACCCGGTCTGCAACCTGAAGGTCGCCCGCCACGCGACGCAGTTGAGCGGCGGACGGGGCGACATGCCCGGCGACTGGATGCGCCATTTCATCCGCCCCGGCCTGATGGCCTTTGAGGCGATGCTGGAAGGGTTCGAACAAGCCCCCTATTGCACGGGACCGGCGCCCGGGCTGGCCGATCTGTGTCTGATCCCGCAGATGTACAACGCCCGGCGCTGGCAGGTCGATCTGTCGGACATGCCGCGCATTCTGGCGGTCGAGGCAGCCTGTGCCGACCACCCCGCCTTTGCAGCGGCCCACCCGGACGCCCACGCGCCAGGCTGAGCCGCGCACAGGGTCTGTGTGCCGATGCGTCTGTGCACCGGCGCCGATCGGGCCTAGCCTTGTGCCGGAAATCACCGCACGAGACCCCCGATGCCACAGATCACCGGCTATCACGCCCATATCTATTTCGACGCCGAAACGCAGGACACCGCCCGCCGTGTCTGCGAGGAGGCTGCACGCCTGTTCCCCGCCCAGATGGGCCACATGCACAGCCGCAATGTCGGCCCCCACCCGCGCTGGAGCTGCCAGTTGAGCTTTGCCGCCGATTGCTTCGATAAGGTGATCCCATGGCTGATGCTGAACCGGCAGGGGCTGACCGTGTTCACCCACCCCGAAACCGGCGAACACCTGCCCGACCACCGCGATCGGGCGATCTGGATGGGCGAGATGCTGGACCTGAACCTGTCGATCTTTGACCGGCTGGGCGCCTAGCCCAGCGCCCGCGCCTGTTCCCTGAGCTTGAATTTCTGGATCTTGCCCGTCGATGTCTTGGGCAGCGGCCCGAACATCACCGTCTTGGGCGCTTTGAAATGGGCCATGTGGTCGCGGCAGAACGCGATCAGATCGGCCTCGGTCGCCTCGGCGCCCGGCTTCAGTTCGACAAAGGCGCAAGGCGTCTCGCCCCATTTCTCGTCCGGTTTGGCGACCACGGCGGCCTCCATCACCGCGGGGTGCTTGTAGAGGATATCCTCGACCTCGACCGACGAGATGTTTTCGCCCCCCGAAATGATGATGTCCTTTGACCGATCCTTCAGCGCGATATAGCCGTCGGGATGCATTACCCCCAGATCGCCCGAGGCGAACCAGCCGCCGCGGAACGCTTTCTGCGTGGCCTCGGGGTTCTTGAGATATCCTTTCATCACGATGTTGCCCTGCATGAAGATCTCGCCCAAGGTCTCGCCATCGGCCGGCACCGGTTCGAGCGTTTCCGGATCGGCCACCATCAGCCCGGACAGGGCGACGTATTTCACCCCCTGCCGCACCTTGAGCTCGGCCCGTTCTTCGGCGGGCTTGTCATTCCATTCGTCCTTCCACGCGCAGACGACCGACGGGCCGTAGGTTTCGGTCAGGCCATAGACATGGGTGACCTCGATGCCCATCCCCTCCATCGCGGCGATCACCGCGGCGGGGGGCGGGGCGCCTGCGGTCATCACCTTGATCTCATGATCGAAGTCCTTGAGGTGATCGGGCGCGTTGGCCAGCATGTTCAGCACGATCGGCGCGCCGCAGAAATGGGTGACCTTCTCGTCCCGGAAGGCCTTGTAGATCGGCTCGTCCCGCACAGCGCGCAGGCACACGGACGTGCCCGCATTCGCGGCCATGGTCCAGGGGAAACACCAGCCGTTGCAGTGAAACATCGGTAGCGTCCACAGATAGACCGAATGCTGCGGCATACCCCATGTCAGGATGTTCGACGTGGCGTTCAGCGCCGCGCCGCGGTGGTGATAGACCACGCCCTTGGGGTTGCCGGTGGTGCCAGAGGTGTAGTTCAGCGTGATGGCGTCCCACTCGTCCTGCGGCAGCGACCAGTCGAATTCCGGGTCGCCCTCGGCCAGCAGGGCGTCATACGTCAGCGCGCCCAGTTTTTCACCACCATCGAAACTCGGATCCTCGATGTCGATGACCAGAATGTCGTGATCAAACTGCTCCAGCGCCTGCTTCACCACGCCCGAGAATTCGGGATCGACCAGCAGCACCTTGGATTCGGCGTGGTTCAGGATGAAGGCGATGATCGGGGCATCGAGCCTTGTGTTGATCGCGTTCAACACCGCGCCTGCCATTGGCACGCCGAAATGGGCCTCGTACATCTCGGGGATGTTGGCGGCGATGATCGATACCGTATCGCCCGTGCCCACCCCACGCGCGGCCAGCGCGCTGGCCAACCGGCGGCAACGCGCATAGGTCTGCGCCCAGCTGTAGCGTCGGTCGCCATAAACCACGGCCGGATAGTCAGGGTAAACGGCTGCCGTCCGCTCGATATAGCTGAGCGGGGACAGGGCCGTGAAATTGGCCGGGCACTTGTCCAGATCGCGCTGATAGATGTTGTGGGTCGCCATCCGCCTCTCCTCCCCAAATCGTCGGATTTTTCGTATTGAGCACAAAGGTTGCCGCAAAACAAACCCGTAAAACTACGTGCGGCGAATATACTGGAGCTACGCGATCGGGTAATCTGGCCCTACTGCGTACCGGGCTTTCGGGCTGATCTGCGGTATCTGGTTCATCCGCGCCCGCCGGGTCTCGTGATTCCTGCGCGTCGCATCTTAGTGAAAGGACATGTCATGGACGGCACGTTCAACGAAAACGATCTTTCCCGCGTGGTCGAGGCCGACCGCGCCCATATCTGGCACCACCTGATCCAGCACAAGCCGTTTGAGACGAACGATCCGCGCATTATCGTCGAAGGCAAGGGCATGCGCGTCTGGGATCAAAAGGGCAAGGAACACCTGGATGCCGTCTCGGGCGGCGTCTGGACGGTGAATGTGGGCTATGGCCGCGAATCCATCTGCAAGGCCGTCTACGACCAGTTGATGAAGCTGTGCTATTTCGCCCAGTCGGCGGGCTCGATCCCTGGCGCGATCTTTGCCGAAAAGCTGATCGAGAAGATGCCGGGCATGAGCCGGGTCTACTACACGAACTCGGGCAGCGAGGCGAACGAGAAGGCGTTCAAGATGGTCCGTCAGATCGCCCACAAGAAATACGGCGGCAAGAAGACCAAGATCCTGTATCGCGACCGCGACTATCACGGCTCGACCTTGGCCGCGATGTCGGCGGGCGGCCAGGACGAGCGCAATGCGCAATACGGCCCCTTCGCGCCAGATTTCGTACGCGTTCCGCACTGCATGGAATACCGCAAGCACGAACTGGACGGCGCACCTGACGAGAACTTTGGCGAATGGGCCGCCGATCAGATCGAAGCCGTAATCCTGCGCGAAGGCCCCGACACCGTGGGCGCGCTGTGCCTTGAGCCGGTAACCGCCGGCGGCGGCGTGATCGAAGCGCCCGAGGGCTATTGGCAGCGCGTGCAGGAGATCTGCAAGAAATACGACATCCTGCTGCATATCGACGAGGTCGTCTGCGGCGTGGGCCGCACCGGCACCTGGTTTGGGTACCAGCAATATGGCGTGAAACCCGATTTCGTGACCATGGCCAAAGGCGTGGCCTCGGGCTATGCGGCGATTGCCTGCATGGTGACCACCGAAGAAGTCTTTGACATGTTCAAGGACAATGCCGACGATCCGATGAACTACTTCCGCGACATCTCGACCTTTGGCGGCTGCACCGCAGGGCCGGCGGCGGCGATCGAGAACATGCGCATCATCGAAGACGAGAACCTGCTGGCCAACTGCGCCGCGATGGGGGATCGCATGATGGGCAACCTGCGGGCGCTGATGGACAAGCACAAGGTCATCGGCGACGTGCGCGGCAAGGGCCTGTTCCTGGGGGCCGAACTGGTGGCGGATCGTGCGACCAAGGAACCGGTGAACGAGAAACTGGCCCAGGCGGTCGTGGCCGACTGCATGGCGCAGGGCGTGATCATCGGCGTCACCAACCGCTCGGTGCCGGGCAAGAACAACACGCTGTGCTTCTCGCCCGCGCTGATCGCAACGGCAGACGACATTGACCAGATCACCGACGCCGTGGATGGCGCGTTGGGCCGCGTGTTCGGCTGACGGCGTTTGACGGCCGACCGGCGCGTTCGGCGCGCCGGTCTTTCACTCGCCCCGGCCACCTCGAACCCCGCGCAGCGAGGTGACGCCGATCTGGGCCATGGCGATGTCCATCTCCTCGGACAGTACCTCCCACAAACGGTGCAGGGCGGCCTCGCCGCCCGCCGCGATGGCGAATTGCAGGACACGCCCAAAGAACAGGAAATCGGCACCAGCCATCAGCGCCTTGAGCGCATCTTCACCCGACCGCAGGCCGCTGTCGTAGAACAGCGGATAGTCTTCGCCGACCGCCGCCCGGATCTGCGGCAGGACCGAGATCGGCGCGGGCGCGCTCTCCAACTGACGGGCGCCGTGGCTCGAGACCTGAATGGCGTCGACACCGGCAGCCTTCAGCGCAACCGCGTCTTCGACATCCAGTACGCCCTTGACCACCAGCTTGCCCGGCCACCGGTCCCGCAACCGCGCCAGCGTGTCCCAATCGGCCTTTGCACGGCTTTCGGTGCGGTCGAACGCGAACCCCTCCATCAGGAAATTCGCCATCTGCGGCTTGCCCTGCAGCAGGGTCGAGATCGACCAGCGCGGATGCAGCGCAAAATCCAGAAACTGCCGTGGCCCGATCCGGAACGGCATGCGGAAGCCGTGGCGCAGTTCGCGCGGGCGGCGGCCGACTTCGGGCACGTCAACCGTCAGGATAAGGGTCTTGTAGCCCGCGGCCTTTGCCCGATCGACCAGCTTGAACGTGCCGCTGCCATCGCCGCTGAAATACAGCTGAAACCAGGCATGGCCCCGGGCCTCTTCGATCAGCACCTCCATCGGTGTCGAGGCCACCGTGGAAACGCCCAACGGCACCCGGTATTGCGCCGCCAGCCGCGCCAGCATCAGGTCGGCGCCCGGTGCGGACAGGTTGCACATGCCCATGGGCGCAATGCCGAAGGGCCTTTCGGCCGGTTGCCCGAACACGCGGGTCGCCAGAGACCGGGTACTGACATCGCGCAGGATCCGGGGCCGCAAGGTCATCGCGTCCAGCGCCGCTCGGGTGCGCCGGGCGCCGGCCTCGGACCCGGCGGCCCCGTCGATATAGTCGAACACCATCCACGGCAGACGCCGCCGGGCCAACCGGCGGGCATCTTCGGCGCTGTGGATGGCGCTTGCGCCCATCAGGCCTGAACGGCCTTCATGAAGCGGTCGCGGATGACGACCGGGTCCATCGTGATCGGCGGCATCTTGGCGTTTCCGCTTTCACATTTGCTGACGATGATGGTCATCTGGCGGGCGTCCAGCGCCTCTTGCAGCACGCGGCCGGTCTCTTCGGCCTGGCATTCGATCACGCGCTCGCAGCCCGCCGCTTCGGCCATCTTGGCCAGCGAGGTCTTCTGCCCCGCATAGGTCGGCTGATCACCGGTCGAGCCGTAGGAGCCGTTGTCGATGATCAGCAGGATATAGTTGTCGGCCACGTTGTTGGCGATAGTCGGCAGGGTCCCCAGATTGGTCAGGATCGAGCCGTCGCCGTCGATGACGATCACCGGTTTTGGCTGGGCCAGCGCCAGCCCCAGACCGATGCTCGAGGCCAACCCCATCGTGCCCAGCATGTAGAAATTGGTGGGCTGATCGTCGATGGCATGCAGTTCCTGGCTGGGGATGCCGATGTTGCACACGACTAGTTGGTCACGTAGGATCGGGGCGATTTCCTTCAGGATTTCAGAACGGATCATTGGTCGCCATAGCCTCCCCAGAAATTGGCGTCGGTCAGGATCGCGACGGGCTTGTTGCACATGAAGGTGTATTTCAGGATCGCATCCAGCTCGGCCACGTCTTCCTGATGGTGGAAATGGTAGGTCGGGATGTGCATCTGCGCCAGCAGGGCCTTGGTGTGAACGGCCATCTCGACCTGGCAGGCGATGGGCTCGCGCAGTTCGCCCCGATACGAGATCAGCATCGGCAGCGGCATCCGGTAATACTGGATCAGCGTCGCCAACGTGTTGATCGTGACCCCGATCGCGGTGTTCTGCATGATGATCGCGGGTCGCTTGCCGCCCATCCAGGCCCCGGCGCACAGGCCCATGCCCTCGTCCTCTTTGTTCGAGGGGATGTGGTAGATGGCGTCATGGGCGTCGATCTCGGCGATGACGCCGGCCAGTTGCTTGCACGGCACCGTGGTGACGAACGAGATGTCGTTGGCCACCAGATCTTCGGTGATCTTCTTGTCTATGTTCATGTCCAATCTTCTGTTCCTGGGTTGGGGCGCCGAGGGCGCGATGGACGGGTCAGGCCCTGCGGTGGACGTGGACGGCACATTTTGCATGCCGCACCACGCGCGACGCGGTGGAGCCAAGGAAATAGTCGGTCAGGCCGGGCCGGTGCGAGCCGATGACGACGCAATCGAACCCGTGGTCATTGGCATAGTCGATGATCGTGCGCGCGGTGTGGCCCTTGACCAGTTCGGGCTTTACATCCGGCAGGCCTTTCAGCTTTTCCATCAGGACTTCGCGGGCCCGGGCAAAGCCTTCGGCCACGGCATCCTTGTCCAGATAGACGCTGACCGAGCCCTGAGGCATCTCATAGACATGCAGAGCCACGATCTCGGCGGATCCGCCGCCCAAGGCACGGGCGATCTCGAGCGTTTGCGGCGAAATGCCGTGATCAAGCGCCATGGGGACAAGAATTTTTTTATACATGGTTACCTCCAGTTCCGGGCGGTCAGGCCCACGGGGACAGCACGATTTTCGGAACCGCGACCTCGCCCGAGCGTAGCTGGGCAAAGGCCCGGGCGCCATCGGCCAGATCGCGTTCTTCGATCCAGTCCAGAGGACCCAGCGCGCCGTCAAAAATGGCCTGGGCGGTCTGACGGAAATCCTGCGCGGTATAGGTGTAGGTTCCGATGAAGGTGATCTCTTGCAGGGTCATGCGCCGCACGTCCAGCCCACCGGTGTCCTCGCCCAGGCCCACATGCGCGATCACCCCGCCGGGTCGGGCCCGTTCCGATGCCACCGCACGGGTGGCGGCAAAGCCCACGGCGTCGACCACGATCGGGAAATCGCCTTGCGCTTCGGGTACGACATTGGCGCAATCCAGCCCTTGCAAGAACGTCCGCCGCAGGTCGTTGGGTTCGACCACGGTCACATCCACGACATTCATCGCTCGCAAAGCCAGCGCCGCCGCAAGGCCAATCGCCCCACCCCCGATCACCAGCGCACGACGCTCCATTGCCGGGTGCAGCGCCTCGAGCGCGAGGCGTGCGGCGTGCCAGCTGACGGCCAGCGGCTCGGCCAGGGCGGCCTTGGCAAAGGGAACGTGATCCGGCACCTCGACCAGGTTGCCCCAAGGCATCGAAACATATTGGGCAAAGGCGCCTTCGCGCGGGGGCATCGAGATGATCTGACGGTCGGGGCACAGGTTTTCTCGTCCCGCTTGGCAGGCCGGACACTGCCCGCATGTCACCAGCGGATTGATCGTGACCCGCGTTCCGGCCTTGGGACCGCCGATCACTGTTCCCGCCGCCTCGTGCCCCAGGATCAAGGGCGCCGGGCGGCGCGCATCATGGCCCAGATATGCATGCATGTCGGACCCGCAGATCCCGACGGCCTCGACCCGGATCAGTTGCTCGCCGGGTTGCGGCGCAGCGTCCGGTACGTCACGGTAGGCCAGGTGTTCGACGCCTTCATAGACCAGAGCCTTCATTTCGCCGTGAACCCCCCGTCAACCATCAGGATCTGCCCGGTGACATAGTCAGATGCCTGCGCGCACAGAAAAAGGATCGGCCCGTCGATGTCGTCCATGCGGCCATTGCGACCGATGCAGGTCTGCGCCGCGTTGCGGGCCGCGCGGGCGGTGTCATCGAACACCGCCTTCGTCAGCTCGGTCGGAAAGAAGCCCGGGCCGATGGCGTTGGCGGTGATCCCGTGCGGCGACCAGGCTTCGGCCATGGCGCGGGTCAGCTGGGCGATCCCGCCCTTGCTGGCCCCGTAGGCGATCCCGCCGGGAAAAGCCCGCGTCGTCTGCAGCGAGGCGAAATTCACGATCCGACCCCAACCGCGCGCCTTCATCGCAGGCACCATGGCCTGGCTGAGGAAGAACGGGGCACCGAGGTTCAGGCCCAGCGTCGCGTCCCAGCCTTCCGGCGTGACATCATCAGCGGCCTGTCGCGTGTTCACCCCGGCGGCATGAACCACGATATCCGGCGCGCCGAACGGGGCCGAGATTTGTTCGACCAACGATGGCAAGCCACTTCGGTCGGCTACGTCACCTGCGACCACCGCAGCGCTTGAACCGATCTCGGCCTGCAACTCGGCCAGTGCCTCGGCCCGGCGGGCAACGCCCACCACCCGCGCGCCCGCAGCCGCCAGCACCTGCGCAACGCGCCGGCCCAGACCCGAACTGGCGCCCGTGACGCAGGCCACCCGGCCGGTCAGATCGAACAGGTCGCGGGGGTCATTCATCTGCGGTCAGGTCAAAGTTTTCGTCCGGGAAATACTTGGCCAGACGCACATCGGCGGCGCGGGCGTGGCCCTCCATCCCTTCCAGCCGCGAGATCCGCGCGGTCGCCTCGGCGATGGGTTTCGAGCCCTCGCGCGTGGCCCGCTGCCAGGTGACGATTTTCATGTATTTGTGCACGCTCAGCCCACCGGTATAGCTGGCCGCGCCCGAGGTGGGCAGGACGTGGTTCGTACCGGTGGCCTTGTCGCCATAGGACACGGTCGTTTCTTCGCCCAGGAACAACGAGCCATAGCAGGTCAGGCGATCCAGCCACCAATCCAGATCCGCGGCCTGCACGGTCAGATGCTCGGGGGCGTAGTCGTCTGAACACGCGGCCATCTCTTCGCGGTCCGCGCACAGGATCACCTCGGCATAGTCGCGCCAGGCGGCGGCAGCGTTGTCGCGGTTCAGCTCGGGCAGATCGGCGATCAGGGTCGGAACCAGATCCATCACCCGGGTCGCCAGATCGCGGTCATCGGTCACCAGCCAGACGGGCGAGTTGTAGCCATGCTCGGCCTGGCTGACCAGGTCGGTGGCCACGACGAAGGGATCGGCCGTGGCATCCGCCAGGATCAGGCTGTCGGTCGGGCCGGCGATCATGTCGATGCCGACCTTGCCGTACAGAATGCGCTTGGCCTCGGCCACGAACTGGTTGCCCGGCCCCACAAGGATGTTGGCGCGCGGCAGCCCGAACAGGCCATAGGTCATGGCGGCCACACCTTGCACGCCCCCCATGGCCAGGATGCTGTCAGCGCCGCTGATATGGGCAGCGTAGACGATCGCCGGGGCCACGCCCTCACCCGGGCGGGGCGGCGAACAGGCGGTGATGTGACGGCACCCCGCCACTTTGGCGGTGGTCACGGTCATGATGGCGCTGGCGATGTGGCTATACCGCCCGCCGGGCACATAGCAGCCCGCCGCATCGACCGGGATGGCCTTTTGACCCGCGATAAAGCCCGGCACGATTTCCAGCTGCACATCCGACACGGTGGCCTTCTGCGCCTCGGCAAAGCGGCGCACGTTGTCCTGGGCAAAGCGGATATCGGCCTTGAGCTTTTCCGGCACCCGGGCGCAGGCGGCTTCGATTTCCTCGGGTGTCATCAGCACGTTGCCCTCGAACTTGTCGAATTTGGCCGCGTATTCCAGCGCCTTGGCGTCTCCGCCGGCCTCGATGTCGGCCAGGATGGTCTTGACCGTGTCATGCACCTCGGACGCGTGGGATTGTGCGGTCAGGGTGGCCTTCTTGAGGTATTCACGCGACATGTTCAGAAGATCCTATTGGTAGATTTCAGGAAGCAAAGTGGTCGACAGCGCCGGAACGTAGGCGATCAGGATGACGACGATCAGCATGGTCAGCACGAAGGGCACGGCGCGGGCTGCGATCTTGAGGATGGATTCACCCGTGATCCCCGACACCACGAACAGGTTCAGCCCCAGCGGCGGCGTGATGAAGCCAACGCCCAGTGCGGTGATCATCATGATGCAGAACTGGATCTCGTTCATGCCGATATTGTCCGCCAGCGGTTTCAGGATCGGGGCAAGGATGACGATATTCGGTGTCGTCTCCATGACGCAGCCGGCCGCGATCAGAATGCCGATCATCAGCAGGATCAGCAGGAAGGGATCCTCGGTCAGCGAGGTCACCGAGGCCACGAAGCCCTGCGGCACGCCCATGATCGCCAACGCCTCGGCGAGCGGGGCCGAGAAAGCGATGATCGGCAGGATCACCCCGTTCACCTTGGCCGAGCTGACCAGCATCGACGGGAAGTCCGCCAGCGTCAGCGTCCGCAGGATGAACCCCATGATGATGGTGACGACAACGGCAGTCGCGCCCGCCTCGGTCGGGGTCAGGCGACCCGAGAAGATGCCATAGAAGATGATGCCCGGCACGATGAAGGCATACCAGCCCGATTTCAGCGCCTTGCCCAGATTGGCCAGCCATTCGCCCATGGTCATCATGCCGCCGCCCTCATAGCCATAGAGACGGTTCATGATGATGTTGGTCACGAGGATCGAGATCAGGATCGCCAGCCCCGGGATCAGGGCGGCCAGGAACAGGGTCGAGGCCGAGATGCCCAGCACGAGCCCGATGATGATATAGGCGATCGAGGGCGGGATCAGGATCCCGGTACAGGCCCCCGCCGCCACCAGCGCACAGGCATAGGGGCGCGGATAGCCGCTTTCGACCAGTCGGTTGATCGTCATCCGACCCACTGCCGCCGCCCCCGCCGCGTCAGACCCCGAAATGGCTGCGAACATGCCGCAGACCAGAACCGTGGCCGAACCGAACCCGCCCTTGGCAAAACAGGTCAGCGCCTCGGCCACGTCCAGAAACTTGCGAGACAGCCCAGTGCGCACCAGCACGTCACCGGTCAGGATGAACAGCGGCACCGCAGTCAGGGCAAAGGCGTCGATGCCCGTGAACAGGCTTTCGCCCACAAGGCTCAGCGGCAGGTCGCCCGACATGATCAGCATCACGATCGCGGCCGAGCCGATCGCGGCCCAGACCGGAACCGCCAGCGCGATCAGGCCGACGAACAGGATCACGGGCAGGTAGAAATCCCAGCCCAGTTCGACTGTTTGGTTGAGAGAACTCCACAGCATCCGGTTTCTCCTCAGTCAAACAGCTTATCGCCTTCAAAGACGGGCGTGCCGTCACGAAGGCTTTTGATGTCGTTCATCAACGATTGGATCAGGCGCCAGATCATCAGGGCAAAGCCCATAGGCACCGCCATTAGGAACCAAACCTTCGACACCCGCAGCCCGTCAGTGACCGAGCCGAACTTGGCCGAGACATGCACCGCCTCGTAGGACCAGTAGAGCGCGATGACCGCCACCGCGAACATCACCAGATCACCGAAGATATACAGCACCGCCTTGGGCCGCGGGCCGAGGTAATGCATGATCACGTCGATCCGGATATGGGCGCGTTCCTTGACCGCCGCCGCAGCGCCGACCCAGGCCAGGTAGATGAAGGAATAGCGGACGATCTCCTCGCCCCAGATCGAGGAATAGGCGAAGATCTCGCGCCGCAGCACCTCGATCGCCATCGTGATGACGAGCATTACGTAGAACACCAGCAGCAGCCAGCGTTCGGCGTTGCGGTCTATGGTTTTGAGTAACGACATCGCTTCCCTCGGCAAGGCTGGGGGGATGGGCCTGAAGGATCAGGCCGTGCAGGTCTGGAAAAAAGGCGGGCGCACGTCCGGCGCCCACCCGGTCCGTATCAGGCGTCGTGGACGTAGTATTTGCCTTGGGTGCCGGCCGCTTCGACCAGCTTTTCGAAGGCGTCCATCGATCCGGCCAACTCGGTCTTGAAGGGGTCCCATTCCGACCGCTGATAACCGCCGGCCTCCTGCCACTCGGCCAGTTGATCGTCGGTCAAAGAATGGAACTCGACCCCGGCCTTGTTCAGCTCGGCCATGGCATAGGCGCGGGCCGAGGGGACCTTGGCAAGGTTCTGATGGCTGGTCATCTCCGAGCCCCACATGATGCCCTCTTGCACATCGGCCGGCATCGAGTTGAACCATTCCAGGTTGCAGGAATAGACCTGGCTGTCCGGCACCGCCTGGGTGAAGGTGACGTGAGACAGAATGTCCTTGAAGCCAAACACATAGAGCGCACCGACCGACGGGTCGAGCGCATCCGCCACACCCTGCTTGATGGCCGAGGGGGTCTCACCCCAGGCAACGGGCGTCGGGTTGGCACCGACCATGCGATAATACTGCTGCAGCATCTTGGACCCGGGCACGCGGAATTTCACGCCGCTCATGTCCGAGGGGGTAATGATGGCATTTCCGCCCTGGCGTACAGCCACAACGCGCGGGTCGATCACGACATAGAACAGCGCTTTGAAGCCTGCGGCCTCGACCTTGGGGTGCACTTCGTTCTTCCAGGTGTCGGAATGCACCAGATTGGTGAACCGCTGATTCGAGCCGCACAGATACGGCATGTTGATCAGGTCCACGGTCGAAGCGAAGGGTGCGAAGTTCGACAGCGAATGCTGCGCGGCCTGGATGGTTCCGCCCTGCACCTTCTGCACCAACGCGCCGCCCGCGCCCAGCTGCCCGCCCGGGGCCAGCTTGACATAGACTTTGCCGTTGGTTGCGTTCTGGATGTTCTCCTTTAGATCCAGCTGCATGATCGGATAGCTGCGCGAGGCGCCCAAAACATAGGCCGTGGCCACCGTCATCACATGCTCGGCAGCTTGTTCGCGCTCCTTTTCCTCCTTCGCGGTCTGCGCCGCAGCCTCGGATGACCACAACACGCCGCTTGCGCCCGCCACCAGTGCGGCCGTGAACGCGCCACTGGCACTGAGTTTCAGGAAATTGCGGCGTTCAGCTGACGCCAGTTCCAGTTGATCTTTGTTCATTGATTGCCCTCCCATTGGAAAAATTCAGCCGCCGTTCTCCTCGCGTTCGGCCTCTTTTTTCAGAATTGCGACAACGAACAGGATCGACGCCGCGAACAGAACCAACATCTCACCCACATCCCCAAGAAACGCGCGGCCTGCAAACGCACCCAGCGCTACGTTCGCGAAATAGACGACGAAGACGATGGCGGATGCGGCAAGAAACATGTTCGGGACCTTGAATGGAATCGGCTCTGGCTACATTTGTAAGCGCTTACATGAAAAATGCAAGCGTTTACATTTCGACTTTCAACCCCAAATGGAACCGGATAGAATTGAATAAAACGAAGATCAGGTTCGGAAATGCCAAAGCAGAAAGCCGCCCCGACATTGGATGACGTTGCCAGAAAGGCGGGCGTTTCCACGGCTACGGTTTCGCGTTGCATCAACACCCCGGACAGGGTGGTCGAAGCGACCCGCAAACGCGTGCAGTCGGCGATCGAGGCCCTGGGCTATACACCGAATTTCGCGGCTCGGGTCATGGCAGCCAAGCGCACGTTTACCATCGGCGCGATCATCCCGACGATGGAAAACGCCATCTTTGCGCGCGGTCTGCAGGCCTTTCAGGAAGAGCTGCACCAACATGGATACACGCTTCTGGTGTCAAGTTCGGCCTACAAACCGGCAACCGAAGAAGAGCAGATCCGAACTCTGGTCGCCCGCGGCGCCGATGGCCTGCTGCTGATCGGTCACGACCGGGCGCCGCACATTTACGAATTCCTTCAACGCCGCGATATTCCGGCGCTGGTTGCGTGGTCGTTTTCCCCGGACGGGCGTCTGCCCTCCATCGGTTTCGACAACCGGGCGGCCATGTACGAGCTGGCGAAAAGGGTCCTCGACCTCGGGCACATTCGGCTTGCGGTGATATCCGGCATCACTCACGGCAACGACCGCGCGCGCCTTCGACTGGACGGGGTGCGCGACGCTGTTCGGCAGCACGGGCTTGACCCGCAGGTGCTTCAGGTCATCGAGACCCCGTACGAGATCGAAAACGGCGCCGAAGCGTTCGCGGATCTCATGTCGCAAGACATGCCACCGACTGCTGTCATGTGCGGCAACGATGTTCTGGCCGCTGGCGCCATGCTCAGGGCTCAGGATATGGGGCTGAAAGTGCCGCAGGATGTCTCGATCACCGGGTTCGATGACATCGAACTGGCCCGGATCCTGCGCCCGGCGCTGACGACCGTGCATGTGCCGCATCGGCAAATGGGTGGAAAGGCCGCCAAGGCATTGATCGAAATGGTTGAAAAAAGGGCCCCCGCTGCCGGTGAACACCTCTACACGCATATCGTCAAACGGCAGTCCCTGGGTCCTGCCAACTCGGTGTGATCCGTGTGACTGGATCAGGCGGCCTGGTCTTCCATCGTCCGGAAATCACCCTTCAGCCACAAATGCCGTTTGCACATCGGCTCGGTAAAATACTGCCGGATCAAGCTGCTGAGGGCCTTGTGGATCAGTTTTGAGGTGGTGTCCGGATAGACCTCGGTCGTGAACAGGGAAACGATCCTGACAAAGTTTCGACCCGGAAAAGGCGTTGCCCGGACCGAGTCATGATAGCGATGCGCCCGGTGGAAGCATCCAGCGGTGGTGATCGCCCATCCGCTACCTTCTGCCACCAGCCCCATGATCGACTGGTTGCATTCCAACTCGAACCGGTTGGGCAGGTTGTACTTGTTGCGCGTCAGCTGGATCTCGATCTGCTTGCCGATCGTGTAGTCACGCGAATACCGCAGCAGCGGCAAGTCGGAATGGGGCGAGAACAGGTCCTGAATGTCTCCCTTGAACTTCTCGGGCACGATCACGATGAACGGATCACGCAGAAGTGGGTACTCGATCAGCCCCTGCGTGCCGCCCGGCGGTCGGGTCGCCACACCTGCGTCCAGCTTGTGTTCCTGCAATTTCTCGATGATCTCGTGGCTGGGCCGTGTGAAATGCCGGAAATTGCACCGCGGCAGCGCATGGGCCAGGAACCGGATCAGTTCGGGCGCAATCTGGTTGTCGAAATCATCCACCAGGGCCAGCCGCAGATCGGTGGCGTGGCGCCAGTTGCCAGACCGGATCTCGGCCTCGCCCCGCTTCAACACGGTCAGGCCATCCCGTACATAACGCGAAAATACCTCGCCAGCCGGTGTCAGGCTCATCGGACGGCGACCGTGATCGACGAGGCCGACGCCCAAAGCGTCTTCGAGACTGCGCAGATGGTTGGACACGGTGCTGATCGACAGGCCAGTTTCCGAGGCCACCTGTTGAATCGACCCAGACTTGGCTACCAGGCGAAACACCTCCAGCCAACGCAGGCTCAGCGGTTTGGACACAGGGCAAAACCCTCCTGCAATTTCGATTTCCTCGAAACTAGCGAAACAGAGTTTTGGCTTTCGGGCAATGGTGAATGTTGGCCACCCGCTTTAGCTGCGCATGTGGGTGAAGTCGGGATCGTAGGGACAGGCAGGGATCACCCGCGCCGGAACCCTGTCACCACACAGGTCCAGCATCATCTCGCTGCCTTCGGTGGACAGGTGCGGCTCGACAAAGGCATGTGCCAGGTTCAGCCCGGTGCGATGCCCCCAGTCGCCCGAGGTCACCGTTCCAACCACCCGATCCCCGGCCATCAGCGACGCGCCGGGATGCGCGGGCGCGTGCGTGGCCTGCACTTGCAGCGCAACCAACTTGCGCGACGGCCCGTTGGCCTGCCGTTCGATCAGCGCCGCGCGCCCGATGAACTCCGGCTTGTCCAGCCGGACAAAGCGGTTCAGCCCGGTTTCAAACGGGTCGAACTCCGTGATCAGATCCGCCTTCCAATGCAGGAAAGTCTTCTCCATCCGCATCGACTCGACCGCCCGCGCGCCAAACAATTGCAGGCCAAAGGCCTGTCCGGCCTGTCGCAGCGCAAGATAGGCCGCGTAGAGCGAGGCGTTGGGTACATGGATCTCATAGGCCAGCTCACCCGAAAAACTGACGCCCATCACGGTGGCGGGCGCGATCCCGACAAAGCACTCGCGAACGCTGAGCCACGGGAAGGCGTCCCGCGACCAATCCCCGCGCGAACAGGCCGACAGCACGTCACGCGCCCGTGGTCCGGCCAGAACCAGGATGGTCTGGTCGTTGGTCAGGCTACGCAGGTGCACGTCCTCGCCAGCTTCGATGTGTCGGGACAGCCAATCCATGTCATGCAGTTCGGCCGCGGCGGCCGAGCCGTACCAGACGCGATCCGGCCCCCGGTCGCTGGCGGGCAGATTGGCAATGGTCGCCTCGGCCTTGACCATGCCCTTGTGGTTCAGAAGATAGGCCAATCCCACCCGCCCTGGTCGACGGGGCAGCGCGCCGCAGATCATCCGGTCGAGGAACGCATGCCGGTCGGCACCGGTAATCTCGATCCGGTTGAACCCGTTGACCTCGGCCAGCCCGACATTCTGCTGCACATTGGCGACCTCGGCGGCGATCACGTCGAATGTTTCGTCAAAATCGAAACTGAGCGTCGGCGTGAAATCGGGCGTGGGCTTGATGTACTCGACTCGCTCCCAACCATTCACCACGGCAAACGCCGCGCCCTCGGCGGCCAGAACCGGGGTCAACGGCGTTGTCTTGGCGGGCCGCCCGGCGGGACGGTGTTCGTGCGGAAAGTGAAAGCGGAATTCGTTCTGGTAGTCCTCGATCGCCTTCAGCGCGGTCAGCTCGACATTGGCGTGCCCGGCGAACCGGCGCGGGTCGAGGCACCAAGTGTCATAACAGGCCTCGCCATGCACGATCTGCTGGGCCAGCAGCCAGCCGTGGCCGCCCCCCTCGCCCAGCCCGGCCCGCAGGCCGATGATGCAGAATGCGTTACGCTTGCCGGGGATCGGTCCCACTAGGGGAGCGCCGTCGATCGTGTAGGTGATCGGGCCGTTGACGACCGTGTGGATCCCCGCCTCCATCAGGGCGGGCATGCGGGCAAACGCGCCTTCCAGCACATCGGTAACCCGGTCCAGATCGTCCGGGCACAGCGCGTTGACGAAGTTCGGGTCGATCCCGTCCATGCCCCAGGTCTTGCAGTCCTGTTCGTAGAACCCCAACAGCAGCCCGTTCTTTTCCTGCCGGCAGTAATAATCGCTGATCGGGCAGCGCAGGAGCGGCATACGGTGGCCGGCATTGCGGATCGCGGGGATTTCCTCGGTCAGGAAATACTGGTGCTCCATCGAGGCCACGGGATGGTGCACGCCCATCATCGCGCCCACCTCGTTCACGCGGTAGCCACAGGCATTCACCACGATGTCGCAGTCGATGTCGCCGTGCTCGGTATGAACGGTCCAGGTGTCGTCTTTGTGCTGGGTCAGGGCCGTGACTGGCGTGTTGCGATAGACTTCGGCCCCGGCCTTGCGCGCCCGCCGCGCCAGCGCCTGACACAGCTGGGCGGGGTCGATGTCCCCGTCCAGCGGATCCCACAACCCGCCCAGCAGATTGTCGGTGGAAATGAGCGGGTGGCGACGGGCGCATTCCTGCGCGTCGATCACCTCGAAATGCACGTCCATCCCCCGCGCCATCGAAGCGAAATGGCGATAGCCCTGCATCTGCGCCTCGGTATTGGCCAACCGGATGCCGCCGTCGCCATGGTGGTAGTTGATCGGGTAGTCCGGGTCCTCGGCCAGTTCCTTGTACAGGCGGATCGAATGCGACTTGAGCCCCACCATCGTCTGGTTCATTCCGAAATTCGTCACCTGTGCCGCCGAATGCCATGTGGTGCCGGATGTCAGCTCGTTTCGCTCCACCAGAACCACGTCGCTGCAGCCTTCTTGCGTCAGGTGATACAGGGTTGAACAACCGGCGATTCCGCCGCCGATCACCACGACCTTCGTGCGCGATTTCATGGGTGTGCTCCTTCTGACGTTCCCCAAACCCTGCCGAACGGCGCGGCGGGCGGGCAATGGCGCAGTCACCGGTTCCGAAAAATCGAAACGGGGATTGAGATTTCTCAAAACGGCATTTCCGCTTTGGCCGCACCCCGCGTTGCCGCGTAATCTGCAGGGCAGGATCGGATCAGGAGCCTTCGGAGATGCCAGAACAGGGCAAACGCGGCGGGCGGCGCGCCAGGCTGGCGCAACGGGCGGCCAAACCGGCCTTTGACCCCTGCGCGCCCGGCCAGATCGGCGGGCAGTACAAACCCCTGACCTTGCCCGAGATCGCGGCGATCCACGACACCGCCCTGCGCCTGCTGGAAACGCTGGGCATGGGCGAGGTGCCCGACCGCCTGGCACAAGACCTGATCGCCGCAGGTGCGCGGCCAGGCCCGCCGGGACGGCTGGTCTTTCCTCGCACGATGGTCGAAGGCGCGGTCCGACAGGCCGCCAAACGCTTTACCCTGCACGGGCGCGACCCGGCCCGGTCGATCAAGGTGGGCGGCGACCGCGTGCATTTCGGCACCGGCGGAGCGGCGGTCCAGACGCTGGACCTGGACAGCGGGCTTTATCGCCCGTCGACCCTGGCCGACCTGCATGATTTCACCCGCCTTCAGGACACGCTGGCCAATGTCAGCTGGTTCACCCGATGCTGTGTCGCCACCGACGTGCCGGACAATTTCGATCTGGACGTGAATACCGCCTATGCGCTGATCCGGAATACCACCAAACCGGTAGCGACCTCGTTCACGCTGGCCGAACATGTCGCGCCAATCATGCGGATGCTAGACATCGCCGCCGGAAGCCAAGACGCCTTTGCGGAACGCCCGTTTCTGAAGGCGCATATCAGCCCGGTGATCTCGCCCTTGCGGTACGGCGAAGATGCGGTGGACGTGGTCTATGAATGCATCGCGCACAACATCCCCATGTCCTGCATCACAGCAGCCCAGGCCGGGGCGACCGCGCCCGCCACCATGGCCGGGTTTCTGGCCCAGTCGCTGGCCGAAACCCTGGCCAGCCTGGTCATGGTCAACGCGATCCGGCCGGGCTTTCCCATGGTGTTTTCGAACTGACCGTTCATCATCGATCTGCGCACCGGCGCTTTTTCGGGCGGCAGTGGCGAAACCGCCGTGTTGAACGCGGCCTCGGCCCAGATCACCAACTGGCTGGGGCTGCCCTCGGGCGTGGCCTGTTCGATGACCGATGCCAAGGCCATCGACGCGCAATACGGCGCCGAAAAAGGCATCACCTCGCTGGCCGCAGCACTGGCCGGCGGCAATTTGATCTACGAAAGCTCGGGCATGACGGCCTCGCTGCTGGGGGTCAGCTTCGAGGGGTTCGTGCTGGATGACGAGATGCATTCGCACACCTATCGCGCCCTGCGCGGGATCGAGGTGACCGAAGAAAACCTGGGCTTTGACGCGATCTGCCAGTCGGTTCTGGGCGAGGGCCATTTCCTGGGCAGTGCCCACACCCATGCAGCGATGGAGCGCGACTATTTCTACCCCGCTCTTGCCGATCGGGCCGAGCCGCGCAGCTGGCAGGACAGCGGCGCACGCGATGCCTGGTCCAACGCCCGCGACCGCGCGCGTGAAATCCTGCGCACGCATCACCCGCAATACCTCAGCCCCGAACAGGAGGCCGAGATCCGAACCAATTTCCGGATTCTGTCCTGATCCGACGCCGTTGTGTCGCGGACCGGGTGTTTTTGGCGCGGGCTTGCCGCTAGGCTCGGGCAAACGACGACACAGGGGGCCCCATGGCAAATGCGTTCTTTCAACCCGTCTCGGCGATGGAGCTGGCGCGCTTTGCCGGTGTCCCCACTTTCATGCGCCTGCCGGCCCTGACCCCGGACGACGACCGGATGGATCTGGTCGAGCTTGGGCTGGTCGGCATCCCCTGGGACGGGGGCACCACCAACCGGCCCGGCGCACGACACGGGCCACGGCAGTTACGCGACCAGTCCACCATGATCCGCGCCATGAACCCGGTGACCGGGGTTGCCCCGTTCGAACTGGTCAACTGTGCCGACCTGGGCGACGTGCCCCCCAACCCAGTGGATATCGAGGATACGTTGGACCGCATCACCCGCTTCTACACCGACCTGATGCTGCGCGGCATAGTACCCCTGACGGCGGGCGGTGATCACCTCACCACCCTGCCCGTCCTGCGGGCGCTGGCCAGCGAGGGCCCGCTGGGACTGATCCAGTTCGACAGCCATACCGACCTCTTCGACAGCTATTTCGGCGGGCATAAATATACCCACGGCACCCCGTTCCGCCGCGCAGTCGAGGAAGGGCTGGTCGATCCCGAACGCTTCGTGCAGGTGGGCATTCGCGGCACCGCCTACAACACCGAGGATATCGAATGGGGCGAGGCGCAGGGCATCCGCATCATCCGCATCGAAGAGCTGTTCGACCGCGGCATCGACGATGTCATGACCGAGGTCCGCTCCATCGTCGGCGACGCGCCCTGCTATTGCACCTATGACATCGATTTCGTGGACCCCACCCATGCCCCCGGCACCGGCACACCAGAGATCGGCGGCCCCAACAGCTTTCAGGCCCAGCAGGTCATCCGCAAGCTGGAAGGGATGAACCTTGTGGGCGCGGATCTGGTCGAGGTCTCGCCGCCCTTCGACCCATCGGGCGGCACCGCATGGCTGGGCATTTCGCTGATGTTCGAACTGCTGTGCGTGCTGGCCCAGGCGATCGACGCGCGGCGCTAGGCCCGGGCGACATTCTCGGCGATCATCGAGATCATCTCGAACATCACCGCAGCCGCCGTCAGCGCGGTGATGTTGTTGGGGCTATCCTTGGTCGGCATCATGCAGACCACATCGCCGCCGACGATGTTGAGCCCCCGCGCGGCATGCAGGATGCCCACGGCCTCGTCGATGTCAAAACCCTTTTCGCCGGGTTCCAGGTTCGACACCCCCGGCGCGATGGTCGGATCCAGGCAGTCGAGATCGAAGGTAATGTAAACCGGCCGGTCGCCCAGAACCTCGCGCGTTTGGGCCACCACATCGGCCAAGCCACGCTGGCGGAACTCGCGCATGGTGACGATGTTGTAGCCATAGTCATATGAAGGCTGCAGCCAGTCCAGGCTGCGCGGATGCCCCCGCAATCCGATCTGCATCGACCGGGTCGGGTCCACCTGCCCCTGATCGGCCAGGTAAGCTCCCCAATGCGCAGCCGACTTCTTGGCCCCCAGGAAATGATCGACTTTGGTGAACACATCCGTATGCGCGTCCAGATGCAGAAAGCTGACTGGTTGCCCGCCCGCCAGTTTGCCTCGGCCCAGCGCCTGTACGATCCCACCCGTAATCGAGTGATCGCCGCCCACCGAAACGGGCCGCGCCCCGGCGGCGTCGATGTCACGGTAGAAGGCGGTGATGCGCTCGATGCAGTCCTCGTTGTCGTTGGCGCGCGGGAACGGCACGTCGCCCACATCGGCAGTGCGCGCGCTTGACCACGGATCGATCTGGAACAACGAATGCACCCGGCGCTGCACGGCCGAGACATGACGCAGTGCACGCGGGCCCAGATGCTGGTCGCGCTCGGTGGTGCCGTTGCCGGCAGAATGCGGCACGCCCACAAGGGCGATATCCTGATCCTGCGGCCCCACATGGGGGCACCGGAACAGGGTGGGCACGCCCCACCAGTACAGGTTGTCCATCATGGATTGTTCGTAGCGGTCCGCCATCGTGTCTCCCCGCCCTGAAATGAAACCGCCCCCACGGGTGACCCGGGAGGCGGCTGTCGCGTCAGATCTTTTCGTCTTCGCGTCGGAAGGCGCCCTGAACGATGCGGTCCATGACCATGGCCAGGAACAGGATCGCAAAACCGCCCAGCAGGCCCGGGCCCTTGGCCGCGTATTGCAGCGCCTCAAGGATTTCCTTGCCCAGCCCCCCGCCGCCGATCAGCGAGATGATCACGACCATCGACAGACACATCAGGATGGTCTGGTTCACGCCGGTCATGATCGACGGCAGCGCCAGCGGGATTTCCACGTCCTTCAGCAACTGCCATTTCGAGGCACCAAAGGCCACGGCGGCCTCTTTGATGCTTTCAGGCACCCCGCGCATGCCCAGCGCCGTCAGGCGGATCACCGGCGGCATACCAAAGATGATCGTAGCCAGGATACCCGGCGGGTTACCGGTGCCAAAGAAGGCGATGATCGGGATCAGATACACGAAGGCCGGCAGGGTCTGCATCAGGTCCAGCACCGGCTCGGCCGCGCGATAGGCGCGTTTTGATTTGCCGAACCAGATGCCCAGCGGAATACCGAAGGTGACGCACAGCAGCACGGCCGCGCCCACCAAAGCCACCGTCTCCATCGCCACGTCCCAATAGCCCAGCAGCGCGATATAGGCCAACGACGCGGCAGTGAAGATCGCCACGCGCGGTCCCGCCGCGCGCCACGCGGTCACGCAGATCACCAGCATGACCACCGGCCAGGGCGACCCGATCAGGGCCACCGTCAACCCGTCCAGAACCGAGCGTACACCGGCAACGATCCCGTCGAAAATGTCTCCGCCTGCGGCAGCTGCAGCGTCGATCCGGGCCTCCATCCAACTGGCCAGGGCCGAGAACAGCGTGCCCTGATCAGGCCCGAGGATCATTTCCGACACTGCCTTTTCAGGGAAAGCGTCCAACAGAGGCAGCGATGCGTTCACAGTGAATTTGTACACGATCAGCGGACCGATCGCTGCCACCAAAACCGCGCCTAGAACCGTGTTCCGGGTCGAGCGGCCGCTTTCGGTGCTTTCGGGGTCGATCCGCCAGTTCGAATACTGTTTTTCGTACACCCGGTCAGCGTAGAACCCCTGCACCAGCTTGAAAACCAGCAGCATCAGAAGACCGGTGACCATGATCCCCAAGGCTTCGGACTGCGCCAGTTGCGCTTTCTCAAGGCTGCTGTCCGCCGCTTTCTGGATATTTGCGGCCAGTTTGTTGAATCGGTCGATGTCTGCCTTCTCGGTTGCATCCGCCGCGCGAGCCAGCAACTCGTTTGCGCGTTCCTGCTGACGGGCCGCGCGTTCGGCCAGATCTGCCCCCGGGTTGCCCCAAGCGCCGCGACCGATCTGCACCCAAGCGATGATCTCAAGGATCAGGAAGGTCCAGAACATCCCCCAGATCGCCCGCGAGGCGGACCAGAACGGCCCCAGCACCGCCGCCCACAAGTTGAACGTGTTCGGGATCGGACTGGTCGCATCATGGATCTTGTGAAAGGCTTTGACGTAGTAGTCACCATTAGGGCCTGCGAATTCGTGGATCGACCGATCCAGCGCCTCGCGGTCCACCTCGATGTCGGAGGCGGCCGTGACTTTCAATTCCGTGGTTGCATCAGTCATTTTTGCCCCCCTGAATTCCGCGCAGCAGGCGTGGTTTGGTCACGACGCCCACATCCTGACCGCCGTCGGTGATCACCACCGGAAGCTCGGTGTTCACGGCCAGATCGATCAGTTGGTCGAGGTCTGCGCCCTCATCCGCGCGCGGCGCGCCATCCAGCGGGCCGGAGTAACTGTCCAACGACTCCATGATCGAATGCGCCTTGACCAGTTTGAGCTTGGATATGCCCTGCACGAACTCGCGCACATAGTCATCGGCCGGGTTCATCACGATGTCCTCGGGCGTGCCGATCTGGACGATCACACCGTCCTTCATGATGGCGATGCGATGACCGATACGGATCGCCTCGTCCAGGTCATGGGTGATGAACAGCGTGGTCTTTTTCAGCTGTGCAACCAGAGCCTTGAACTGGTCCTGCAACTGCAACCTGATCAGCGGGTCCAGTGCCGAGAACGGTTCGTCCATCAGCAGGATTTCCGGGTCCGAGGCCAGCGCGCGCGCAATGCCTACGCGCTGCTGCATCCCGCCCGACAGTTCCTTCGGCAGCCGGTCCTCATAGCCGGTCAGATCCACCAGGCCCAGCGCGTGATCGGACACTGCCCAACGCTTGGATTTCGAGACTTTGCGGATCTCCAGCGGATAGGCCACGTTGTCGCGCACCGAGCGGTGCGGCATCAGCGCCATGTGCTGGAACACCATCCCGATCTGCTGGGCGCGGATGCGGCGCAGTTCGGACTCGGAGATCTTGGATACGTCCTGCCCCATGATCTCGATCTTTCCGGCCGTGGGCTCGATCAGGCGATTGACATGGCGCACAAGGGTCGATTTGCCCGAACCCGACAGGCCCATGATGCAAAAAATCTCGCCACGTGGCACTTCGAACGTGGCGCCTTGAACGCCGACCACGCAATTGAATCTTTCAAGAACTTCAGGTTTTCCAATACCTTCATTTCGGACTGCGGCCATGGCTTCTTCGGCCCGTGCGCCGAAAATTTTCCAGACATTTTCTAGTTTTACGACAGGTTCGTCCATTTGCCCCTCATCTACGGGGTTGCATCCCGGCAAACAGGCAAAGGGCCGCCGCGATCAGTCGCGACGGCCCCCTGCGTTTCTGATTTAGTTCGTCAGCCAGCCGATAACGGTGTCTTCGTTTTCAGCCACCCACTGGCGGGCGAAATCGGCTGCTTCCACGTTGTCCACGGCCAGCGCCTTTCCCATCGCGCTCAGATCGTCACCCTGCATCTGGTAGTTGCGGAACAGGGCCGCGACCTCGGGGTGGCTTTCCTCAAGCTCTTTGGCGTAGTGCAGGTGCAGAGTTGCCCCGTTCCACGCGGTCGAGGCCTCGGACTTGTCCAGCCAATCCGGGTCATCGGTGGGCTGAACGATCGTCCAGGTGGCCGGATCATGCGGTGGCTCTTCTAGCACGGTCAGTTCCTGCGTCACAAAGATGTAGTGCGGGCTGTAGCAGAACCCGATCCACGGATCACCGGCCTTGGTCGCGTTTGCCAGGTTGGCATAGGCGATGGTTTCCTCGTACTCGGTCAGCTCAAAGATCTGGTCATAGCCGTAGGATTTGGCGCGGATCTTCTCGACCACGGTCGACGCCCAGCCGGGCGCGCCGATCCAAACCTCGGGAGTGCCGTTTCCGTCAGTGTCAAAGATCGCCATCTTGTCCGGATCGCTCAGGTCGTCGATGGATTTGATGTCATATTCCTCGGCAATGTAGGTCGGAACGCACATACCCTGCTCGGCCTGGACCGGGTTCTCGTTCATCACGACGGTGCCTTTTTCTTTGACATAGGTGTCGTGCAGGTTCTGCTGGTTTGGCATCCAGACTTCGGGGTGGACGTGCATCGCACCCGAATCCATCGCTTCGAACACGATGGGGTTGGTGCCGTTCTGCAATTCGACATCGAGGCCGAGGTTGTCTTCGATGACAACTTCAAGAATGTGCGCGGTGGCATTCACCGACGCCCAGTTCGGTACGCCGATCACGATATCCGCGGCAACCGCAGGCATGGCAATCGCCATCGATGCGCCCCCAAGCAGCATGGTCAATTTCTTCATGGCATTTCTCCGTGTTGGTCATCTGCGGTGCTGGTCTTGCATCACGCCCCCAGCCCGGTTGGGACCGCCGCGCGCATGCCAGCATCTCGGTTGTTTTCGCGCACGGCCATTCAAAGGACCGCTGCATGAAAAATGAAGCACGCGGGCCCGAACCCTTTCAAGCGCCACGATCTGATGCGGTCACATGTGCGACTTTATCTAATACCTGTTCCGACTTTTTCGAAATAATGCCCGGCCGTTTTTGACGCCGGCAGTCTGGCCGGTTGCGCCAACGAAAAAGGCCGTCCCATGCGGGACGGCCTTTCTTTCACTGTCTCTCGAAAGAAGATCAGGCAGCCAGAGCGGCCTGTGCCTTGGCAACGATCGCGCCGAACGCTTCCGGTTCGTGCACGGCCAGGTCGGCCAGGACTTTGCGGTCCACTTCGATGCCGGCCAGGTTCAGGCCGTTGATGAAGCGGGAATAGGTCAGAGCTTCGTCATGCGAACGAACAGCGGCGTTGATGCGCTGGATCCACAGAGCGCGGAAGTTGCGCTTGCGGTTCTTGCGGTCGCGGGTTGCGTACTGGTTGGCCTTGTCGACGGCCTGACGGGCAACCTTGAAGGTGTTCTTGCGGCGGCCATAGTAACCTTTGGCGGCCTTGATGACCTTCTTGTGACGGGCGTGAGTTACGGTTCCACCTTTAACGCGGGACATATCGGTATCTCCTCTTAGCGGTCGTAGGGCATGTAGCCCTTGACGATCTTGGCGTCGGGGGCGGACAGGGTGGTGGTGCCACGGGCGTCGCGGATGAACTTCTTGGTCCGCTTGATCATGCCGTGCCGCTTGCCGGCCTGAGCCGACATGACCTTACCGGTCGCGGTCACCTTGAAGCGCTTCTTGGCGCTCGATTTGGTCTTCATCTTGGGCATTTCCGTCTCCTTTCAGGGTTCGGTCCGAAACGCGACTCGGCATGCCACATCGGCCGGTCGCGCGATCAGATGCGCCGTTTACGCAAGTTCGGTCATGCTGGCAAGGGGTTTTTGACCCGGTTTTTCCCTTTTCGCACCGGTGTCGGGAACCGGGGCGGCAGGGCCGCCCCGGTTGGTATCATCAGTCGGCGAACTTGCGGATTTCGCCGCTTTTCAGCCGCGCACTGTACGAGGCCAGTTCCTGGCGCACCACTTTCATCAGGAAGTAGAGTGCAAAGACGTTAACCACGGCCATTGCAAAGATCGCCGCATCCGAGAAGTCGATGACCGGCGTCAGGTTGGCCGCCGCCCCGATCACTACGAAGATGCAGAAGATGATCTTGAACACCAGTTCCTTGGTGTGGCCTTCGCCGAACAGATAGGTCCAGGCCTTGAGGCCATAGTAGGACCAGCTGATCATGGTCGAGAAGGCGAACAGGATCACCGCGACGGCCAGGATGTAGGGGAACCAGCTGAAGGCGCTGCCGAAGGCGGCCGAGGTCAGGCTGACGCCCGCGTTTCCATCCACGGTTGCGATCGCCGTGCCCTCTTCGTTCAGCATGTACAGGCCGGTTGCCGGATCGATCACCAGCTGCTGGGTGATGATGATCACCAACGCGGTCATGGTACAGATCACCACCGTGTCGATGAACGGCTCGAGCAGCGAGACGAAGCCTTCGGTGATCGGCTCCTTGGTGCGGACGGCCGAGTGCGCGATGGCCGCCGAACCCACTCCTGCCTCGTTCGAGAAGGCGGCGCGTTTGAAGCCTTGGATCAGGGCGCCGACCATGCCGCCGGCAACGCCCAGACCGGTGAAGGCACCGGCGAAGATCTGACCGAAGGCCCAGCCGATCTTGTCGGCATTCATGCCAATGATGACCAGCGCGGTCACAACATACAGGATGCCCATGAACGGCACGACCTTCTCGGTCACGCGAGCGATCGACTTCAGGCCGCCCACGATGACCATGAAGACAACGGTCGCAAAGACCAGGCCGGTGATCCAGCCGGGATAGTCGCCGACGATACCCGCGATCTGCTGGTGCGCCTGGTTGGCCTGGAACATGTTGCCCCCGCCCAGCGCGCCAAGGATACAGAAGATCGAGAACAGGACCGCCAGGATCTTGCCCCCGGGCAGCCCCAGCTCGGCAAAGCCCTTGGACATGTAGTACATCGGGCCGCCCGAAACGGTGCCGTCCTCGTACTCGTTGCGGTACTTCACGCCCAGCGTACATTCGGTGAATTTCGACGCCATGCCCAGAAGGCCGGCGAGGATCATCCAGAAGGTCGCTCCGGGTCCGCCGATGCCGATCGCCACCGCGACGCCCGCGATGTTGCCCAAGCCGACCGTACCCGACAGCGCCGTTGCCAGCGCCTGGAAGTGACTGACCTCGCCCGCATCGTTGGGGTCGGAATAGTCACCTTTGACAAGGCTGATCGCATGGCCGAAGAACCGCATCTGCACAAAGGCGAAGTACAGCGTGAACACCGTTGCGGCCACGACCAGCCACAGCACGATCCACGGGAAGCTCGTGCCCGGAAGCGGCGCGAAGATGAAGCTGACGAAGGGGCCCGTCAGATTTGAGAAGGTCTGGTTGATCTTTTCGTCCAGACCGGGGGCCTCCTGCGCAAGTGCGGGGTTGGCCAGCAGGGCCGCGGCCGCACCGGACAGGCCCAGAGTTTTGATCGATTTCATGTCTGCTCCTCCCCTCAGTTTACGACCGTGACCGGGACGTCGGCATGCATGACCAGATTCTGGGTCGAGCTGCCGAAGATGCGTTTCTTGAACCCGTCGGCGGATGACCGGCCGACGACGATCTGCGATGCGCCGTTCTTGACGGTGATCGCGTTCAGCGTTTCGGCCACGTCACCATGCCGGACGACGCCCTGTGCGTTGAAGCCTTCGGCCTTCAGCGCTGCCACTGCGGGTTCGACCACGCGGCTGTTCGCAAGGGCGATTTCTTCCTCGCGCCGCTTGTGCCGCAGGGCGTTTTCCTCGGGCGTCTGGAATGTGTAGGGCGACCATTCGATGACATAGGCGACAATCAACTCGCACTCGTCGATCCGCTTTGCCAGGGTCTTGGCAAATTCGAGAGCACGTTCGCCGGTCTCTGTCCCGTCCAGTCCTATGACAATTTTCGTTGTCATCTCGTTCCTCCGTTTTTTGTTGATTTGGCCGAGGCCCGTGCCCCCGGCAGGGCAGCCGGAACCTGGAACTCGTCGTCGAGACTGCCCTGTGGTCAAGTATCAGGAATAATCACTAGGGAAAGGGGATGATTTTGGTCTAATCTCAGGAAAAAATGCCGCTCCACCTAAAAATTGCAGGGAATTTGACTGATGGATAGGGATTTGGACAAGATCGACCAACGCATATTGGCCGAGCTGGAGGCTAATGGCCGCCTGCCCATAGTCGAACTGGCAGCGCGTGTAAACCTGACCAACACGCCCTGTTCTGAACGGGTGAAACGGCTTGAGAAAAACGGCTATATCACTGGCTACAGCGCGGTGATCGACAAAGAAAGGCTGGGGCTGGCGCACCTGACTGTGGTTCAGGTGTCACTGGCCGCCACGGCCGATCACTCTCTGGACCGGTTCAACGACGCGGTACGCCGGGTGCCCGAGATCGAGACCTGCCTGATGGTGGCGGGCTCATTCGACTATCTTCTGACGGTGCGTACACGCGACATCGCCCATTTCCGCATGGTGCTGGGCGAGAAGATCAACAAGTTGCCGGGAATTCACCAGACAAGTTCCTTCACGGTCATGGAGACCGTGAAGGAACCCGTCGGGTCAAAGACACGTACCGCCTAAAGGCGCATCATTCCGGGTCGGTGGCGTAGATCAGGCGTTCGTCACAGGGCGCGACGCGCAGGATGTTGGTCGAGCCGGGTACGTTGAACGGCACGCCGGCGGTCACGACGATCTGGTCGGACTGGCTGGCAAAGCCGCTGGCGCGCGCCGCGCGGGCGGCATTGACCACCGCCCCCTTGAAGCGTTCCAGTTCCGGCGTCATCACGCAGTGACACCCCCAGGACAGGCACAGCCGCCGCGCCGTGCCCCGCAGCGAGGTCATGGCGATGATCGGCACATGCGGTCGTTCGCGGGCGGTCAGCAGGGCGGTGGTGCCGCTTTGGGTAAAGCAGCAGATCGCCTTGATGTCGGTCTTCTCGGCGATCTCACGCGCTGCGGCGACGATGCCGTCGGCCACGGTCGTGCCCTTGGTGGCGCGCGAGGCAGCGATGATCTCGGCATAGGTCGGGTCGGCTTCGACCTCGATGGCGACCTGGTTCATGGTCTTGACCGCCTCGATCGGATAGGCGCCCGCGGCGGATTCGGCACTTAGCATGATGGCGTCGGCGCCTTCATAGATCGCGGTCGCCACGTCGGAGACTTCGGCGCGCGTGGGCATCGGGCTTTCGATCATGCTTTCCAGCATCTGCGTCGCCACGATCACCGGCTTGGCTGCTGCACGGCAGCGGCGCACCAGGCGCTTCTGGATCGGCGGCACGGCCGAGACCGGCAGTTCGACCCCCAGATCGCCGCGCGCCACCATAATCCCGTCCGAGGCATCCAGGATTTCCTCAAAGGCCTCGACCGCGGCGGGCTTTTCGATCTTGGACAGGATGGCGGCGCGTCCATCGGCAAGGGTGCGGGCCTCGAACACGTCCTTGGCACGCTGCACGAAGCTGAGCGCCAGCCAGTCGACGCCAAGTTGGCAGACGAATTCCAGATCATCCCGGTCCTTTTCCGACAGGGCCGCCAGCGGCAGCACCACGTCGGGCACGTTCACGCCTTTGCGGTTCGAGATCGTGCCGCCGATCTCGACCTTGCAGTCGGCAAAATCGGCGCCGCACTTCTCGACGATCAGGCGGATCTTGCCGTCATTGACCAGCAGATGCGCGCCGGGCTCGAGCGCCTGGAAGATCTCGGGATGCGGTAGGCAGACGCGGGTGGCGTCCCCCGGCGCATCATCCAGATCAAGGCGGAACGGCGCACCTTCGACCAATTCCTCGGCGCTATTGGCAAAGACGCCCACGCGCAGCTTGGGTCCCTGCAGGTCGGCCAGAATGGCGATCGGGCGGTCCACGTCCTTTTCCACCTGCCGGATTATCCGGTGGCGTTCGCGAATTTCGTCATGACTGCCATGGCTCATGTTCAGGCGGAACACGTCGGCGCCGGCCTCGTGCAGCGCGCGGATCGTATCATAGTCGTTGGACGCCGGGCCCAGCGTCGCCACGATTTTCACATTTCTCAGGCGTCGCATCGCGCTTGCTCTCCTTGATGGCCAAATGTTACCGCAAACAGTGTTCGGGTCGCTTATTGCGCAATTCCCTTTCCGAGGCAACTGCCCTACACCTGCGACAAACAAGATGACAGGCTCATGACATACACTCCGTTTTACGTGCACGGGGCGGATCGCCCGTCCCGCTGGCTGATCACGTGCGACCACGCCACCAACACCGTACCACCGCAGATCAACGGCGGCGACCTCGGCCTTCCGCGTGAGGACATGGAGCGCCACATCGCCTATGACGTGGGCGCCTACGAGGTGTCGAAACATCTGGGCGAGATCCTGAACGCGCCGGTGATCGCGGCCAATTTCTCGCGGCTGGTGATCGACCCGAACCGGGGCGAGGACGACCCGACCCTGTTGATGAAGCTGTATGACGGGTCGATCATTCCGGCCAACCGTCATGCCGACGCCGCCGAGCGCGAACGGCGCCTGAACCTGTGCTATCGTCCTTATCACGAGGCGCTGGCCAAGATGGCCGCCCTGCCCCACGCCGTGATCGTCTCGATGCATTCCTTCACGCGCCAGTTGCGGGGCCGCCCGCCGCGCCCGTGGCATGTCGGCATCCTGCACACCGCGGACGAGCGGTTCTCGGCCCCGCTGATCGACCGGCTGCGGGCCGAGGGGGATCTGTGCGTCGGCGTCAACGAACCCTATACCGGCGTACTGCCGGGGGATGCGATCGACCGGCACGCCACCGCCTTTGGCCGCCCCAACGCGCTGATCGAGCTGCGCAACGACCTGATCGCCGATCATGCCGGGCAACGCGCCTGGGCCGAGCGGCTGGCACCGATCCTGCAGGACGCGCTGGCCGCAAGCGGTCTGTAACGCTCGTAAAATCCGCGACCAAACGACGCCCGCTCTCTTGAGCGGCGCGCGGGCAATCCCCATTTTTTGGGGTGAAAGGAGGCCGTCATGACACCTGAAACCCTGACAGCCTTTTTCGGCTGGATGACCGTTCTGAACTTTGCGGTCCTGCTGCTGTCGACACTGATGGTGGTGGCCCTGCAGGACCGCATTGCCGCCATTCACAGCCGCATGTTCCAGATGGACAAGGCCGAGGTCAGAAAGGCCTATTTCAAGTATCTTGCAAACTACAAGATCCTGACCCTGATCTTCTGCCTGATGCCCTGGATTGCCCTCAAGCTGGTCTGAACCGGCGCGCGTTGTGCAATGGTCACGGGCTTGCTAGGTCTGGATCAAATCCCTCAAACCGGAGCCCGACCATGGACCCCAAGACCGAGATCGAACTGCAGGCCGCCGCTTTCCGCCGCCTGCAAAAACACCTGATGCAAGACCGCACCGACGTTCAGAACATCGACATGATGAACCTGGCCGGGTTCTGCCGAAACTGCCTGGCGCGGTGGTATCAGGAGGCCGCCAATGAAAAAGGCATCGAAATGGGCAAGGACGAAGCCCGCAAGATTTTCTATGGCATGACCATGGATGAGTGGAAATCCAAATACCAGACCGAGGCCAGCCCCGAAAAACAGGCCGCCTTCAAGGTCGCGTTCGAGGAAAACGTCGGCAAAAAAGACTGACGCCAAAACAAAAAAGGCCCGCCAGATCGGCGGGCCTTGGTGTTCAGATCGCTGCTTTGCGGCTTTCGTCCAGATAAATCTCGCGCAGCCGCGTGGCGATCGGGCCGGGTGTACCGTCGCCCAGCGCTACGCCGTCGATCTCGACCACAGGCATTACGAAAGCGCTGGCCGAAGTGGTAAAAGCCTCGTCGGCCTCTTTTGCTTCGTCGATGGTGAACAGGCGCTCCTCGACTTCCATCTGCGCCTCGGCCGCCATGCGCAACACCGCCTTGCGGGTAATCCCGTGCAGGATGTCGTTCGACAGCGGGCGGGTGACGATCTTGCCGTTCTTGACGATATAGGCGTTGTTGCTGGTGCCTTCGGTGACATACCCGTCTTCGATCATCCAGGCATCGTCACACCCAGCGGCCTTGGCCATCATCTTGCCCATAGACGGGTACAACAGTTGCACCGTTTTAATGTCGCGGCGGCCCCAGCGGATATCCTCGATCGAGATGATCTTAGCCCCTTTCCTGGCCGCGGGGTTGTCAGCCAGACCGGGCTTGTTCTGAGTGAACAGCACCAGCGTCGGCTTGGTGTCGGCCGAGGGGAAGACGAAATCGCGGTCGCCGTCGCTGCCTCGGGTGACCTGCAGATAGACCAGCCCCTCGTTGATGCCGTTCAGCTCGACCAGCTTGCGATGGATTTCGAGCAGTTCGTCCTTGCTGCAGGGTTCGGCCATCTGCAATTCGTCCAGCGACCGCTTCAGGCGCACCGCGTGACCCTCGAAATCGATCAGCTTGCCATCCAGCACGCTGGTCACCTCATAGACGGCATCCGCCATCAGAAAGCCTCGGTCGAAGATCGAGACCTTGGCTTCGGTCTCGGGCAGGTATTCGCCGTTCACGTAAACGGTGCGGGTCATGTCATATCCTTCTCGTCCTTGGGCTGCGCCCATTCCTCGCCACAGCGCGTCACCCCCAGAGCGCCGCCTGCGGCGGGTGTACGCCGGCCTCGTCGAAAACCAGCGGTGTATCGCGGTCTTCGGCCAACAGAAGCGGGCCGTCAAGGTCCGTCACCAGCGCCCCCTGCGCCACCAGTGTCGCAGGCGCCATCGCCAGAGAGCTGCCGACCATGCAGCCCACCATGATGCCATAACCCTCGGCCTGCGCCGCGCGGCGCAGTTCCAGCGCCTCGGTCAGACCGCCGGTCTTGTCCAGCTTGATGTTGATCACGTCATATTTGCCCTTCAACCCGGGCAGGCTGGCGCGATCGTGGCAGCTCTCGTCGGCGCAGACCGGAACCGGGCGCTCCAGCCCGATCAGCGCCTCGTCATCGCCGGCGGGCAGCGGCTGTTCGACCAGCGCGACGCCCAAACGCACCAGATGCGGCGCCAGATCGGCATAGACCTCGGCCGACCAGCCCTCGTTGGCATCCACGATGATCCGGGCATCAGGCGCCCCGGCTCGCACGGCCTCAAGCCGCGGCATGTCGTCGGGCGTGCCCAGCTTGATCTTCAACAGCGGACGATGCGCATTCTTCGCCGCCTGCGCCCGCATCGCGTCGGGCGTGTCCAGCGAAAGAGTATAGGCGGTGATCTCGGGCTTGGGCGCGGGCAGGCCGGCCAGTTCCCAAGCGCGCTTGCCCGCCCGCTTGGCATCAAGGTCCCACAGAGCGCAATCGACCGCATTGCGCGCGGCACCGGCGGGCAGCAGGTCCATCAGCGACTGGCGCGTGAACGTGTCGGGCAAACCGCGGATCTCGGCCTGGACCGACTCCAGCGTTTCGTCATACCGGGCATAAGGCACACATTCGCCCCAGCCTTGATGCGCCCCATCCGTCAGGCGCACCGTCAATACCTTTGCCTCGGTCCGCGACCCGCGCGAGATGGTGAACACCTGCGCCAACTGGAACACATCACGAGAGACGTCGATCTGCACGCGCCCACTCCTTTGTCATTGCAGTTTCCAGCGCCGGAGGCGGGTACGCCCGCCATCGGCGCCCCGGTTGGATCACATCGCGGCCAGCGCGTCCACCAGCTTGCCCGCGCCGAACCGGTACGGATCCGTAGCCGGCAGGCCCATCTCGGCCTCGACCTTGGCGATGTAGGCTTTCGCGTCCTCCTCGCTCAGGTGCTGTGTGTTGATCGACACACCCGCGACCTGGCAGGCAGGGTTGGCGACGCGCGCCAAAGGCAGGGCCGTATCGCGCAGCTGCTCCAGCGTCGGCAGGGAATACTCCGGCAGACCGCGCATGTGGGTGCGGGTCGGCTCGTGGCACAGGACCAGAGCATCCGGCTGACCGCCATGGATCAGCGCCATGGTCACGCCGGAATACGAGACATGGAACAGCGACCCCTGCCCCTCGATGTGATCCCAGTGATCGGGATCGTTCTCGGGTGTCAGGTATTCGACGGAACCGGCCATGAAATCGGCCACCACGGCGTCAAGCGGAACGCCCTGCCCGGTGATCAGAATGCCGGTCTGGCCGGTGGCGCGGAAGGTCGATTTCATGCCGCGCTTGCGCATCTCGGCATCCATCGACATGGCCGTGTACATCTTGCCCACCGAACAATCAGTGCCCACCGCCAGACAGCGCTTGCCGTTGCGTTTGCGCCCGTTGGCAATCGGATAGCCCACGGTAGGGACGCGAACGTCATGCAGGGTGCAGCCATGAGTCTGGGCCGCGGCCACCAGATCGCCTTCGTCGCGCAGCAGGTTGTGCAGGCCCGAAGCCAGGTCATAGCCCATTTCCAGCGCGGCGATCAGGACCTCTTTCCAGGCCTGGCTGATGACGCCACCGCGGTTCGCGACACCGATCACCAACGTCTTGGCGCCGGCGGCCTTACCTTCGGCCAGGGTCATGTCGGTCAGGCCCAGATCGGCCTTGCAGCCCTCCATCCGCAGCTGACCCACGGCGTTTTCCGGGCGCCAGTCCCGAATGCCGATCGCGACCTTGGCGGCCAATTGGTCGGGGGCATCGCCCAAAAACAGCAGGTACGGTGTCTCGATCATCGCGCGCTCTCCTTTTCTTCCGCCCCAACCTATTGAAGGCCGTCAACGAGCGTTTCTCATTTTCCTCCGACCTGCCGCACATCGAACGGAGAATTTTGCAAGATTCCCCCGAATAGCGCAAAAAGCTTCGAAATTTTCAAAATGATGAAACTTTGACCGCCGCGTTCCGGGGGCTACGCACAGCTTTCTGCAACAGCATTGCCGCAACTGCACAATCAGGCTTGCGCAGGGTCGCGCAATTTAATACCCAATTGCCAACTGAAATCGTAATTTCATTACCCAGCGAGGTGCCGATGAGCTTTCGTATCCAACCCGCCGCCCCGGCGCGACCAAACCGCTGTCAGCTGTTCGGCCCCGGATCCAACACCAAGCTGTTCCCCAAGATGGCCGCCTCGGCTGCGGACGTGATCAACCTCGACCTAGAAGATTCGGTGGCCCCGTCCGACAAGGACACCGCCCGCGCCAACGTGATCGAGGCGCTGAACACCGTGGATTGGGGCAACAAGTACATGTCGGTGCGCATCAACGGGCTGGACACGCCCTATTGGTACCGCGACGTGGTGGACCTGCTGGAACAGGCCAGCGACCGGCTGGATCAGATCATGATCCCCAAAGTCGGCTGCGCCGAGGATGTCTATGCGGTTGACGCTCTGGTCACTGCGATCGAACGCGCAAAGGGCCGCACCAAGCCGATCAGCTTTGAAGTCATCATCGAATCCGCCGCCGGCATCGCCCATGTCGAGGAAATCGCGGCCTCCTCACCACGCCTGCAGGCCATGAGCCTGGGCGCGGCCGATTTCGCCGCCTCGATGGGGATGCAGACCACGGGAATCGGCGGCACGCAGGAAAACTACTACATGCTGCGCGAGGGCCAGAAATACTGGTCGGACCCGTGGCATTGGGCACAGGCTGCCATTGTGGCCGCCTGCCGCACCCATGGGGTGCTGCCGGTCGACGGGCCGTTCGGCGACTTCTCGGACGACGAAGGCTATATCGCGCAGGCGCGCCGTTCGGCGACGCTGGGCATGGTCGGCAAATGGGCGATCCACCCCAAGCAGATCGCGCTGGCCAATCAGGTCTTCACCCCGTCGGACGAGGCGGTGGCCGAAGCGCGCGAAATCCTGGCCGCGATGGAGCAAGCCAAGGCCAATGGCGAAGGCGCCACCGTCTACAAGGGGCGGTTGGTCGATATCGCCTCGATCAAGCAGGCCGAGGTGATCGTGGCGCAGGCCGAGCTGATCGCCGCGAACGGTTGACCGACCCATCGAGCCCAAACGAAAAAAGGCACCCGATCGGGTGCCTTTTTTTGCAAGGTTCAAAGACCCTCAGCGGCCAAAAACGTCGTTTGGCGTCCAAGTGAACCGCTCGCCCTGCTTGCCCCATTTCATCATCAGGCAAGAGGTCCCGTATTTCTGGAAATAATTGATCTTGAGCGGATACCACCCGGCTCGCGGTACCTCGACCTCGGTGCGCTGGTTGGCCTCGCACCCTTGGCGCCCGTTGAAGTAGCCGATCTGCTGGCCGCCGACATAGGCATCGATCCCGTCATTCGACCAGGTTTCCAATTCATAGATGCCCGGCGAGTCAAAGCGGATGTAGCCCGTGATCTCTGCCGCCACGTTGTAGGCTTGATTGTAGGTCAGAACCGGGTCGCCCTCCTCGGTATCGCGATAATCAAGTCCCCGCAGCGGCGCGCCCGGCTGGGCCTTCTTCATCATCTGCTTGGCCTTGGTGACTGTTTGAATCTTGCGCGGCGGATTGCCCTCCCACGCATATTTCACGTTCAACCCGGACTTCAGTCCCGAAGGTTGCGGATTGGCGGGCTGCAGCTTCAGCGGCGCGGCGTAGGACGCGCCTGCCACAAGTGCAACGACCGCGGCAGCCACCCCCTTGCAAAAAACGTTCATCGTCATCTCCCTGATCTGCGCCGCTTGAACCAGGCCCAGCTTGATTGCGGCGATCTGCTTTGCGCCCAGACTACGGCGGGCCGGACTTTGCTGCAAGGCGCTGCGCCCATCCACCTGGCGATGGTTGCGTGAATTTGCCGCCCGCGCGGGACAAGCCGAGTTGCATCCGGGGCGACCTCGGGTCATATAGCGTGGAACTTTCGCGTTGAGAGGCGTCATGACCCAGTATCTGGATTTCGAAAAACCGCTGGCCGAGATCGAAGGCAAGGCCGAAGAGCTGCGCGCCCTGGCCCGCGCCAACGAAGAGATGGACGTGACCGAGGAAGCCGCTGCGCTGGACGCCAAGGCGGCCAAGCTGCTGGACGAGCTGTACCGGGACCTGACCCCCTGGCGGAAATGCCAGGTGGCCCGTCACCCCGAACGCCCCCATTGCAAGGACTATGTCGAGGCCCTGTTCACCGAGTTCATGCCCTTGGCCGGCGACCGCAACTTTGCCGACGACCTGGCGGTGATCGGCGGGCTGGCGCGGTTCAACGACCGGCCGGTGATGGTGATCGGACACGAGAAGGGCTCGGACACCAAATCGCGGATCGAGCGCAATTTCGGCATGGCCCGCCCCGAAGGCTATCGCAAGGCGGTGCGCCTGATGGACCTGGCCAACCGGTTCGGCCTGCCGGTGATCACGCTGGTGGATACGGCCGGCGCCTATCCCGGCAAGGGCGCCGAAGAGCGCGGCCAGTCCGAGGCGATTGCCCGGTCAACCGAGATGTGCCTGAAGATCGGCGTACCGCTGGTGTCGGTCATCATCGGCGAAGGGGGTTCGGGCGGGGCGGTGGCTTTTGCCACGGCCAACCGGGTCGCGATGCTGGAACACTCGATCTATTCAGTGATCTCGCCCGAGGGCTGCGCGTCGATCCTGTGGAAAGACGCCGAGAAGATGCGTGAAGCCGCCGAGGCGCTGCGCCTGACCGCGCAGGATCTGCACAAGCTGGGCGTCTGCGACCGGATCATCCCCGAACCCAAGGGCGGCGCACATCGCGATCGTCCGGCCACGATCAAGGCGGTGGGCAAGGCAATTGCCGACATGCTGAAAGAGCTGGACGGCAAGGATGCCGCCGTGCTGATCAAGGACCGGCGTCAGAAATTCCTGGATCTGGGCTCCAAGGGACTGGCAGCCTGAGCCGTCAGCCGCCCAAGGACTGCAACAGGCTGACCGAGGGTACACCCGTCACCGGCAGGCCGCTGGCGCGCTGATAGGCGCTGATGGCGGCCTTGGTGTTGTTCCCGATCACCCCGTCCGCGCCCTGCGTATCATAGCCCGCGGCCGTCAAACGGCGCTGCAGCGTCTTGCGGTCCTCGAGCGTCAGACCATTTTCATCCGGTCCGAATGACGCCTGGAACGGCCCTCCGCCCGCTATCCGGTCGGCCAGATGCCCGACGCCGATCGCATAGCTGTCGGAATTGTTGTAGCGCTTGATCACCTGGAAATTGCGGAACACGGCAATGCGGGGTCCGGGTTTCTGCGGCTGCAGGATAGCGACAGGCGTACCAGAACTGGCGGCCGGTGATCCGACCTCGCCACCCCAAGGCTGGCCCCGCACCCAGCCCGCGCGCGACAGGTAGGCCGCCGTCGAGGCCAGCGAATCCGTCGGGTCGTCGGACCAGATGTCTCGCCGCCCGTCACCTGTGAAATCGACCGCATAGGCCAGGTACGAGGTTGGGATGAACTGCGTATGCCCCATGGCGCCCGCCCAGCTGCCGGCCATCGTGTCGGGCGTCGTGTCACCGTTCTGCAGGATCTTCAGCGCCGCGATCAGCTGCTTTTCAAAGAACGCACTCCGCCGGCCATCATAGGCCAGCGTCGACAGGGCCGAGATCACCGGCACGTCACCGCGCCGCTCGCCATATCGGCTTTCCAACCCCCAGATGGCCACGACGATTTCCTTGTCCACGCCATAGCGCGATTCGATCTGGGTCAGCGTGCCATTGTGACGCTGCAGCATCTGGCGGCCCTTGCTGATTCGCTCGTCCGAAGCGGCGATGGCCAGATAGTCCTCGAGCGAGCGCTTGAACTCGACCTGATTGCGGTCGCGCTCGATCACGTCGGGCAGATACCCCGCGCCTCGGAATGCCCGGTCGATGGTCGCCTGCGAGATCCCCTGACCGGCCGCGCGGGCCTTGAAACCGGCAACCCAGGCGTCCCAGCCGGCGTTGGGCACCGGCTGCATCCGCGTGACCGTGGCGTGGGTCTGCGCCGTCCCGCCCGCGCAGGCCGTCAGCAGGCCGGAACCAAGCCCCAGTGTAAACATCCGTCGATCGATCATGGCTGGCATCTGCTCTTGTTCGTTGTTGCCGCCAGCCTAGCGCAACCGCCCTTCCGACGCCAGCTTGGCGCCGTGCGGCCAGCCAGATTTGCGCCTCTGCGCAGGTCTTTGCTCAGCTGACCAGCAGACGCAGACCCTGAGTGACGTCCGAGCGTACCGCCAGCCGCAGGCCAGGCTCGTCCCCGGCCTTGAGCGCGGCGATGATCAGCTTGTGATAATGCGGCGGTTCGGTCCGGCGCAAGCGGCCATAAAGCGCCCGCATGGTCGGCCCCAGCTGCAGCCAGACGGTTTCCGCCATGGCCAGCATCGCCGGCGCTTGTGCGCGCAAGTACAGCGTGCGGTGGAATTCGAGATTGGCGCGGATATAGCCCACCGCATCACGCTTGGTCACCATTTCCGCGACCGACATGTTGATGCTCTGCAGCCGGTCGATCAGGGCCATGTGGGCCCGCGGCAGGGCGCGGCTGGCCAGTTCGACCTCGAGCAGCGCCCGCAGGGCGGCCAGCTCCTCGATCCGGTCGTTGCTGAGCTCGGGCGTCGACACCCGCCCCGAACTGGACAGAAACAATGCTCCCTCGGCCACGAGCCGGCGCACCGCCTCGCGCGCGGGGGTCATCGAAACATCGAATTCCTTGCCGATGCCGCGCAGGGTCAGGGCCTGCCCCGGCGCGATTTCGCCGTGCATGATGCGCGACCGCAAGGCGCGATAGACCTGGTCATGGGTGGCGGATTGCGAGTCGGGGTTTCGGGCGGTCTGCATGGCTCCATGTGATCACAAATCCCGACGGGGTCAACCGGAGCCTGCCTCGAACCGGTACCGGTGCAGTTCGGCCCCGTTGTCGCGCAGCCAGCGCCGCGGTGCTTGATATGGGCCGAACAGACGCTCGACCTGCGTCCAGAATGCCGGCGAATGGTTCATCTCGGCCAGATGGGCCACCTCGTGCGCGGCGACATAGTGCAGAACCTCGGGCGGGGCCAGAATCAGCCGCCAGGAAAACATCAAACCACCCGCCGAACTGCACGACCCCCAACGCGACCGCGTATCGCGCAGGGTGAGGCTGGAATAAGCCCGGCCCAGCATCGCGGCATAGTCATCGCAGGCCCCGGTCAGGCGATCCCGCGCCAGCTCTTTCAGGAACCGGGCCAGCCGCCGGGCCTCGGCCCCCTCGGGCACGGCAATCCGGTCCGCCTCCAGGACGACGCGCCGCCTCTCCGCAGGCACGATTCGCCGGGGCACCCCCTCGACCGGCAGTGTCTGGCCGAATTGAATGACCGCCGGCTCGGGACGGGCGCGAAGATGCTGGCGGATCCAGTCTTCTTTCGTGCGAGCAAAGCCGATCGCCTCGGATTCGGGAACGCTCTGCGGGTAGGTCAGCGTAACCCGGCCGTCCAATTGCGAGATTCGCAGGCTGATGCGGCGCGCGCGCGCCGATTTCCGAAGCGTCAGGGCGACAGGCGGGTGGCCGGGCAGTGAATGTCGCCCCATGGTGCATTCTCCTTGGCGCAAAGGCTTTGACAGTGCCCGCCGCATGTGGCAGGTGACCTGAATCGTTGATACGACTCACCTGATATCAAGGGGAATTGACATGCCCAAGGAAGAATGGGGCGTAAAGCGCGTTTGCCCGACCACCGGAAAGCGGTTTTACGACCTGAACAAGGACCCGATCATCAGCCCCTACACCGGCGAGATCGTTGAATTGGAAACCGGCAAGAGCCGGATGATCGCGGCGGATGCCGAAGATGCCGCATCCGTCAAGGCCCGCGAGGCCGCGTCGGATGACGACCTGGTACTGGACGATGACGACGCCGTCGATGTCGATCTGGACGACGACATCCTGGAAGACGATGACGATGACAACGTCTCGTTGGACGACATCACCGACGTCGCGTCGGAAGATGAAGATTCCTGAATTGGCGTGGGCGGCACCCGGTGCCGCCCCGCCCGGATCGGCGCATCGGATCGAACATCGACTTTTTTGACAGATTTTCGATTTTTGCTCTTGCACTCACCGACGCCGTTTCATAAACGTCCGTCCACCGCTACGGCGGTACCGGAATGGGGCCTTAGCTCAGTTGGGAGAGCGCTTGCATGGCATGCAAGAGGTCAGGGGTTCGACTCCCCTAGGCTCCACCAAATTTTTCCGCAAAACCCGCTATCCGACCGTCGATGAGCCCATTTGGGCTTTTGGACGCGGTTACCAAGGTCGACGCCCGTTCTGACGTGACCGGCGCGTTCGGAACCGGTGTGGTGTGGCCTACGCCAAGCGGCCTGAGAACGTGACCGACGGCGACTTGCCAGCCGCCGCCCGTCAGCCAGGCACGTACCCTTGTGCCCTAGAACAGCTGAAGATCCTTTGCTCCGCTTCGGATCTCGGCGAGGTTCGGCATGTTCTGAACGACGACCGGCGCCGGAACTGTCCCAGGCATTGCCACGGTCGGTTTCGCCGCGACTGCCTTGCCGAAGGCCGGGCGATCCAGCTCTCCGCGGATATCCAGCAGCAAGGTCTTGTGGTCGGGCATCGTCTTGAGGATCTTTGCAAGATCCATCTTGGCCCCTTTCCACCATTGGAACCAGATCGGCTTTTTCAGCGGCCGCAGACGTTCGCGGATGCCGGGGCCGTATCCGGTGTCATAAACCTGCTTGCCCAGCAGAACCGTCTGATACACGCGATAGTCGAACAGGGTGGCGAATTCGATGTCGCGCTCTAGGGGCAGACGATTCTGCCACAGGTCGAGATTTTCGGCCAACCGATCCGGCACTTTCAACTGAGTGCGCGCGTCGATCCAGTACTGGTCATCCGTGCGATTGCCCAGACGATAATGCAGGCAGATGAACTCCAGAACCTCGTCATAGAGCTTGTTCATCTGCCGGTTGTACCGTGTCCTCAAAGAGGGCTCGATGGCCTTGGTCGGCAGATGTTCGGCAAACCAGCGCACCGCGTGATCGATCATGTGGATCGCGGTGCTCTCGAGCGGTTCGATGAACCCGCCCGCCAGACCGATCGCCACGCAGTTCTTGACCCAGGCGTTGCGCACGCGTCCGATCCGCATCGGGATCACGCGCGGAGTCGCGCCTTTGCCGCTGTCCCCCAACCATTCCAGGTATTCATCCGCCGCCTGATCGTCGGTCCGATGCGCCGAGGAAAACACATAGCCGGTGCCCACGCGGTTGAACAGCTGCACCCGCCATGTCCACCCGGCACCAAGGGCAGTGGCGCGCGTCAGGCTTTCGATCTTGTCCGGGTCGGGGTGTTCGATCTGCAACGCCATCGCGCGGTCGTTGGGCAGGTAATCCGAATAGTCCATGAAAGGTTCGCCAAGCGCCTGGTTGATGATCAGGCCGCGGAACCCGGTACAGTCGATGACCATTTCGATGTCATGACGGCCCTTGCGTTCGAGCATCAGGTGGCTGACATTTCCCTGCTCGTCCAGTTCGACCGACTGCACCTCGTCCTGGATGTGCTCGACGCCGCGCTTGGTGCAGACCTTGGTCAGCATCCCGGCAAATTTGACGGCATCCAGGTGATAGGCATACCCGAACCGCTGCTCGAACTCCGGCTGCCCCAGCGGCCGCGCGCCCTTGCACAGGCGACCCAGATCATCATGCGGTGCGATCGACTGGGTAAAATCCCGATCACCATTCCCGAAACGCAGGAAATATTCGGCGGCGTCCAGCCCCTCGATCATCTGGCCGTGGGCAAAGGGGTTCACATAGTCGATGCGATTGCCCTTGGCATCCTTGTTCCAGTTGCAGAACTTGACGCCCAGCTTGAAGGACGCATTGGTCTCGCGGAAGAAATCCCGCTCGGAAATGCCGGCCTGACGCAGCGTGACCGGCATCCGCGGCACGGTAGCCTCGCCAACGCCGACGGTTGCGATATTGGGGCTTTCGATCAAGCAGATACGCGGCCGGTCCTTTGGCGCCGATGTGCGTGAGAACACCATCTCAAGGATAAGCGCGGTCATCCAGCCTGCCGTGCCGCCACCAACGATGGTGATTTTGCTCAAACGGTTGTTCATGTGGTTCTGTCCCTGTTGGTTTTATTTTTGGGCGTTATAGCAGCATATCCCGCTTCCACGAAGCATCAAGGTTGGCCGCGAGCCGATGGGCGGGCCCTTGAGCAAAACGGTTCGTCTGAACAGGAAAGCCAAGTGCCTGAAGCGACGTGCCGGTCAATGACAGGGGCACCCCGAAGGATATTCAAAGGGCGCGGAATCTTTCGCCGACGAAAATCTTGGCCCGCCGGAGTTTGGGCTGTTTCCAGCTCCAGCACTCTGCAAAACCGGTCTTCACACGGACCGCGCATATCAATGGGTGTGCTTCATCCAGCAGGATATGACAGCGAAGTGGAGCATGCCCGCTTTTGTCGACGGACCGACGCGCGGTCGATTACCACACGCTCCACTTGCATAATTTTTGTTTCTCACTGCAGATGCGTTGACCAATCTTGGTGATGATGTACGCGCGCAGGTATGCCTGTCTTTCGAAATCTACGCTACTCCGAACTCTGACAGTCGGCATTTTTTGCTGGAAATGCGTCGCTGAAAGCAAGGCGCTTACACCTAATGCGGGATGGTCCGCTGCGCTTACGAGGTCCGGCTCATTCTTCCTGCGATTGCCCCTTGAAACCTGGCCCTGAAAGACTCACCGGCTCCTTAGCTCAACTGGATAGAGCTACAATAGCGCCCAATTCACGTACCTGATTGATATTAAATGGCTAAAAACTGGTAATATCACCAGAAAATTACCAAGTTGACTTGTCTACTGACATTGTCAATAAAAGCTCACCTGCGCCCACGTAATTCAACTGGATAGAATATCCGACTTCTAATCGGGCTGTTGGGGGTTCGAGTCCTCCCGTGGGCGCCACTCAACTAATTCTCCTGACGTTCGACATCCAAAGTCCGTTTTTCCGACAAAAAACGGGTTTTCTGGCGTACCCACTTCGTGGTGGTCTGGTTTGATTGTTAGTTCGTCGTGGGCCTCATCGACACCTTGGAAGCGGTTCTCAGCCAGCAGAGAGGCCAGAACATGTAAGTCTTTTGCCGCCGCGCAATCCGGCCGAATCGGTAGCACAGCCAGCAACACGAAGACCCAAATACGAACGATAGGACCTTTCTTCATGTTCGCGTCCTCACCAAAATCACCGGGTTCAAGGCTCTGCGCAGGTAAAGCTTGCCGGATCGCGAGGATCGCCCGCACCGTCATACTGCGCCACTTTTGGATAGGCACATACGGGACGCGCGCCGGTACCGTGACCCAATGTCTCGCGCCAGACCGCCAACACGCTGTTGGGCGCAACTCCGGTTTCCACCCACTCATCGATCACGTCGAGATAATCGACCCAATCCGGGCCTATACCGCCGGAACAGTGATCCACACCCGGCATGATGAACAACCGCACGTCATCCAAGGCACTGGGGTCATTTGCCAATACTTCCTCATAATACTGGATCGTGCCATAGGCAGTTGCTGCCATGTCGTTCCACGAGTTGAAAAGCAACAACTTGCCGCCTTGGTCTCGAAATGCCGCAAGGTCGGGGTCAGTTGCATTCAACGTCTGCGCGGCCGTCTTCACATCTTCGCGGAAAGTATCCCAGTCCTGTTCGGCATAACTCCAGTCAGGGTCGTGATAGACAAGGTATTGCAAAACCCCATTGCCGAACCCGAACAAAGCGTTTGGCATTGGCGGCAATTCAAATCCGCCCGCCGTTTCTACGCCCTCCTGGAAATGGCTCAGGTCCATGCCCACGTCCAGACCGCCAGTCATCCAGTTCCCCCAGCCTGACGGGCTAAGCTCACCGCCCACAGGGAACCCCGGAAAGAGCTGACCTTGCGGGTCTTTCGGACCATCGTAAATGGCATTGGCAGCGCCGATCTGCTCTTCAGACAGACAACCGCTGTTCTGACCCTCGGCACAAGCCAATGTGGATGCATCGAAGTCGCATTGGCGCGGGTCCATGAGGATGCCATCCTCAATGCCATCCAACGCATCGCATTGGGTCAGAACGGCCTCCCCAATCAGTTGCTGATCCTCAGGCCCAATCACGGCGCGCCCGAGATCGTTGGGGTCAGGAAACATGGCTTGGCTGATCTGCACCGCACCGGCACCCAGCGCGTGGGTCCAGTTATAGGCCGGCGCGCCTGCAACGATACCGTCGAAATCGTCCGGATAGCGCTGTGACTCCATCATTCCCTGCCCGCCGCCGCGCGAACATCCAATGAAAAGGTCGCGGGCACTGGGCTTACCGTAATATTCCGCTGTCAGCGCCTTGGCCGTGACTGCCGTTCGATGCACGGCTTGGTGGCCAAAGCTTACGACTCGCTCAAGGTTGTTCAGGGCCCAGCTTGCGTCGATTGGGTGACCTTGATGGCCAGTGTCGGTACCCACCGTGGCATAACCTTTCTGCAACGCACCATAGGCCAAAGCCACGTTGACGACCGAACCGACGAAACCACCACCACCACCCATGACAAATTTTCCATTCCACATGTCCGGCAACAAAAGCTCGAAATTGGTCTCGGTCCCGATCACCCCTGCAACCTTGCAATGAGCAACCGGTTCCGGCAGTTGCTGCACCGTTAGATATTTCACATCGGGAAGTGGTGGCAGCGTATCCACGCTACACTCGGATTGAGCCCATGCTGTTTGCGATATCGGAACAGCCAAACTTGCCAAAACCATTTTTCTAAAAAAATTCACTAATCTTCCCCCGTTTTGCGCAAACGCAAAGAATTCTGCACGTTGGCAAAAATATCAAAATGATATGTATCAAAGAATTTTCCGAATCAAAGCGTGGCAGTCGAATCAAAGCGTGGCAGTCAATGTCCACGTAAGGCTCTTGCCAACGACTTGACCTGATCAACGAAAACTATTCGGCGCTTTTCTTGCTGAAACCACGTTTTGTTCAGGAGAGCCCCAAGAAAGTCCCTTCGGGCTCCCTGTCACAGAATTGCCACACACCCATTTACCGCTCCTGCTGCTTCCACAGGAGTTTGCGGAACGCCAAAAGCCCCGCGTGATGCGAGGCTAATCATTTGTATTTGCGAGTATATATTGGTTGCGGGGAGAGGATTTGAACCTCTGACCTTCAGGTTATGAGCCTGACGAGCTACCTGGCTGCTCCACCCCGCGCCATTTTTTTGGCGTTCGGCCTGCAGAGATTTT
>NZ_JBXWRT010000012.1:0-125586 GCF_059613045.1 Ruegeria sp. BHSC037 | reverse complement strand
ACATAGTCGCAGTCGATGTCGCCCTTCTCGGTATGCACGGTCCAGGTGCCGTCGTCATGCTGGGTGACGCCGGTGGCGGGGCAGAACCGGATGATCTTCTGCCCCATGTCGCGCGCGCCCTTGGCCAGCGCCTGCGTCAGCTGCGCCGGGTCGATATCGCCGTCGGTCGGGTCATACAGAACCCCGACCAGATCGTGCAGTTCCAGAAACGGATACCGCTCCTTGGCTTGTTCCGGCGTCCAGATCTCCATCGGGATGCCCTGATAGCGGCCCATGGCGGCGGCGCGCTCGAATTCCTGCATCCGCTCCTTGCTGTGGGCCAGCCGGATCGAGCCGGTGACGTGGTAGTTCATCGGGTAATCGACCTCGTCGGCCAGGCGCGAATACAGCTGGGTCGAATAGCGCTGCATGTTCATGATCGCCCACGAGGTCGAGAAGGTCGGCACGTTGCCCGCCGCGTGCCAGGTCGATCCGGCGGTCAGCTCGTTCTTTTCCAGCAGAACGCAGTCGGTCCAGCCCTTCTTGGCCAGATGATACAGCGAGGAGGTCCCCACCACGCCGCCGCCGATGATGACCACGCGGGCCTTTGTCGGAAAATCACTCATAGGTTTTTGCTCCCTGTCAGACTGCCGCGAGCGGCATCACGTTTTTCCTGCCGGGGTCGCGCTGGTGCCCAGCAAGACCCCGTAGATGATGAAACAGGTGGCCATGACCCGGCGCACCCATGTGTTGAACACGGCCCCCAGCGCCGCCTTGCCCATCAGCGCGCCCAGCAGGGTAAAGCCCGTGTAACTGAGCGTGGTGATGGTCAGCGCGGTCGGCACGATCACGGCCATCTGCTGCCAGATCGGCACGTGCGGCTGCACGAATTGCGAAAACGCAGCCAGATAGCCCGCGACGCTTTTGGGGTTGATCGTCGCCACCGCCAGCGCGTGCAGATAGACATGCCGCGCAGGACGTTCGGCTGCGGGCGCGGGCCTGCCGGCATTCATCCAGCCGCGCACGCCGAGCCAGATCAGGAACCCCGCGCCGATCAGCTTGGCAATGAAGAACCCGGTGGGCGAGGCCGCGATCAGCGCCGTCACCCCCAGCGCCGAGAGGATCAGAAAGGCGCTGGCCTGTGTCAGGATCGCCAGCACCCCCAGCATCGCCTTGGGCAAGGGCAGGCTCATCCCGTTCGAGATGCAGTTGACCGCGTTCGGCCCCGGCGTGGTGACGAACACCACCCAGAACAGCGCGAATATGGTCCAGGCCTCGAAGCTCATCAGTAGACCGGCGGGGCGATGACCCAGATGGCCACCGCTGGCTCATCATACGGGTTCGACCAGTGATAGGGTTCGTGCTTGATGCGGAAACTGTCGCCCGGCCCGACGGTGAAGCTGCGCCCGCCAATCGTCAGGTCGAGGCAGCCCGAGATCATGTAGCCCACCTCTTGCGTGGGTCGGTCGGCCGGGGTCTGCATCCGCGAGCGAGGCTGAAAGGTGGAATGCACCATCTCGAAATCGTCGGTGAGATCGGGCGAGAGCAGTTCCTCGATCAGCCCCTCCTCGCCCGAGCCCATCGGGCGGCGCGATCCGGCGCGTACGACATAGCCCAGTTCGTCCGGCGTTACGCCGGTGTGCGCGAACAGCATCGACATCGGCACGCCGAGGCACTCGGCGATCTGGCGCAGGTCGGAAATCGACGGCTCGGACAGATCGCGCTCGACCTGGCTGAGCCAGCCGACCGACCGATCCAGCCGCTTGGCCACATCCGTCAGCGTCAGCCCGCGCGTTTTGCGCAAGGCCCGGATGTCAGCCCCCAATGTCGCCCCGGTCTGACCCTGATCGTCCACGTCACCCTCGTGAAATTTTTGCGCATATTTTCACGATGACCCGAATCGATGAAAAAACCAAGCGGTTTTTCACTTCCGAACATGTGGCCACTCGGGTAAAGCGCGGACATGTGGATCGCTATCGCATATCTCTGGGCCATCAACGGGCTGACCTTGGTGGTTTTCGGCTGGGACAAGCTGCAGGCGCGCCGGCGCAGGCGGCGTGTGCCCGAGCGGTGGTTGCTGCGGCTGGCCCTGCTGGGCGGCGGTCCGGGTGCGCTGCTGGGCAGTTGGGTGTTCAACCACAAGACCCGCAAATCGCGGATCAGGGTCAGCCTGTATGCCATCGTGCTGCTGCAGGTCGCCGCGGCGTGGCTGTATATGACGCAGGGCGCGGCTTGAACTGGCAATCGCGGGCCGGATCGGGCAAAGCTGCGGCATGATCGACAGAACATCCTCCCAGTCGCTGGCCATCGGGTCGGTGGCCGTTGCATTGCTGGTGCTGGCGCTCAAGATCTGGGCCTGGCGACTGACCGGTTCGGTCGCGTTGTATTCCGACGCGATGGAGTCGCTGGTCAATGTCGTGGCCGCACTGCTGGCCTGGTTTGCCATCCGCATGGCCGAGCGCCCGGCCGACACCAACCACCCGTTCGGGCACCACAAGGCCGAGAATTTCTCGGCCATCGCCGAGGGCACCCTGATCGTGCTGGCCGCGATCCTGATCCTGCAAGAGGCATGGGGCGCGCTGTTCGCCCCACATCTCGATCAGCTCGGGCCGGTCGGGCTGGCGGTCAACGCCGCGGCCATGGTGTTGAACCTGATCTGGGCGCGGGTGCTGATCGCAGCGGGCGAGCAGCGGCGGTCACCGGCCATGACGGCGAACGGACGCCACCTGATGACCGATGTCTGGACCTCGGCCGGGGTCTTGCTGGGGCTTGTGCTGGTGCTGCTGACCGGCTGGGTCGTTCTCGATCCGCTGTTGGCCATTCTGGTCGCCGCCAACATCCTGCGCGAGGGCTGGAAGGTCATCTTTCATTCAGCCGGCGACCTGATGGATTCGGCCGCGCACAGCGACGACACGGACATCATCAAAGAGGCCGTGCGCAACTCGTCCCAAGGCGCGTTGCAGATCCACGACCTGCGCACGCGCCGGGCCGGCAAGGCGGTGTTCATCGAATTCCACCTGGTGGTGGACCGCAACATGTCCGTGGGCGAGGCGCATGACATCTGCGACGCGATCGAGGACGCCATCGCCGAGAAGCTGCCCGAGGCCCGCACTATCATCCACGTGGAGCCCGACACCAAACTGGAAGCGACGGGCATCGAGCCGGAGTAAGCCTCAGATCCGCCCGAAGACCTGCGCGAGGATTTGCGACAGCGCATCCGCATCGGCCTGGGTGAACGCATCGGGCTGGTCGCTGTCGATATCGAACACCGCGATGATCCGGCCCGCGCCGTCCCGCACCGGTAGAACCAGTTCCGACCGGGTCGAGGACGCACAGGCGATATGCCCGTCGAACGCGTCCACATCCGGAACCAACTGCACCTCGCCGGTGCGCGCCGCGGCCCCGCAGACCCCTCGCGAGAACGGGATCACCAGGCATCCGTGGCCGCCCTGATAAGGCCCGATCTTCAGCACTCCGGGTTCGGTGACGCGGTAGAAACCGGTCCAGTCAAAGCGGTCGTCGGCATGATGAACCTCGCAGGCGACCGTGGCCATCAGCGCGATCGGATCGGTCTCGCCTTCGGTCAGCGCGGCAATGGTCTTGGAAAGCGTGTCATAATCTGCGGTCATGGTCGGGCCTGTCGTAAACGAACTGCAGGGGGCGCCGCCCCCTGCCGAGCCTGCGGCTCAAATCACCTACGCACTATTTGCAAACGGGAGAAGGGTCAAACCCGTTCGATGGCAATCGCGGTGCCTTCGCCCCCGCCGATGCAGATGGCCGCTACACCGCGCCGCAGGCCGCGTTTTTCCAATGCGTTGAGCAGCGTGACCATGATCCGCGCGCCCGAGGCTCCGATGGGGTGACCCAGCGCACAGGCCCCGCCATTCACGTTCACCTTGTCGCGTGGCAGCCCCATTTCGTGCATGAAGGCCATGGGAACTACGGCAAAGGCCTCGTTCACCTCCCACAGGTCCACGTCATCCTTGCTCCAGCCGATCCGCTCCAGCAGCTTCTGCGCGGCCGGAACCGGGGCGGTGGTGAACAGGCCCGGAGCCTGGGCGTGGCTGGCATGGCCCAGAATGCGCGCGCGCACGTTCAGGCCGCGAGCCTCGGCCACATCCGCCGACGCCAGAACCAGCGCCGCGGCGCCGTCCGAGATCGACGAGGAATTGGCCGCCGTCACGGTGCCGTCCTTGCGGAAGGCGGGCTTGAGCGTCGGGATTTTCTCGGGGCGGGCCGATTTGGGTTGTTCATCCGCGTCCTGAGTGACTTCGCCCCTGCGGGTCTTGACCGTCACCGCCGCGATTTCACCGTCAAACGCACCGCTGGCCTGCGCCTCAAGCGCGTTCGACAGTGATTTCAGCGCGTATTCGTCCTGCGCCTCGCGGGTGAACTGATAGGCTTCGGCACAATCCTCGGCAAAGGTGCCCATCAGGCGGCCCTTGTCATAAGCGTCCTCGAGCCCGTCCAGAAACATGTGGTCGATCACCTGGGAATGTCCGATCCGCGCGCCGCCGCGCATCTTGGGCAGTAGGTAAGGCGCGTTGGTCATGCTCTCCATGCCGCCGGCGACCATGAGGTCGGCATGACCCAGCGCGATCTGGTCAAACGCCATCATGGCGGCCTTCATGCCCGACCCGCACATCTTGTTCAGCGTCGTGGCCGGAACGTCTTCGCCCAGCCCCGCCGCGAACCCGGCCTGACGCGCCGGCGCTTGGCCCTGCCCGGCGGGCAGGACGCAGCCCATCAGAACCTCGTCCGCGGTCTGCGTGTTGGCATCGTCCAACGCAGCACGGATGGCAACACCACCCAACTCGGCCGTGGGCACCCCGTCAAACATTCCCTGGAAACCCCCCATCGGGGTCCGGGCGGCCCCGGCAATCACGACCTCTTTCATGCGACTCCTCCTGTGTTCGGGCCTTGGATACAGAATCGTAAGAATTGCCGTCTAGCGTATTTCTACGATCGACTTTCATTTGTGGAGGGTGGCCTTTTGGCATTGAGCAGCAATACGACCGGCGAAACTCAGGTGATCCGGGTCGATGCAGACCGAATCGATGCTGCCATGGCGATTCAGTTCAAGGAGAACATGCGCCTTGAAACCGACTCCGGCGCGCGGCGTGTGATCCTGGACCTGTCGGCGGTGGAGTTCATCGACTCGAGCGGGCTGGGCGCGATCGTCGCATCCATGAAGCAACTGGGCGGCGACCGAAGGCTGGATCTGGCCGGGCTTCAGCCCGTCGTCGAGAAGGTCTTTCGGCTGACCCGAATGGATACCGTCTTTCGGCTGTTTCCCGACCTGGACGACGCGCTGGCCGCACCAGCGGAGTGAAACGGCACATTGGGTGAGATTGCGTGACTGTCAACTGCAAGAACGGCGGAATGGACCTGAGCTTCGCCGCCAACGAGGCCGATGCAAGCACCGCAATCGCCTGTCTGCATGGCAGCCTCGATGCGCTTGGGGTGCCGCATCAACGCAACTGCGACGTGAAGATCGCCCTGGCCGAGGCCATCAACAACGTCGTCGAACACGCTTATTCGGACAATCCCGAAGGCCGCGTACAGGTGCAGGCCACGATGGATCGGAACGGCCTGAGCATCCTGATCACCGATCGTGGCCGGCCTCTGCCCGGACTGCGCGTCCCTGACGGCATCCCGGCCAGCGTCGAGACAGCACGCGAGGATCTGCCCGAAGGCGGATTCGGCTGGTTCTTGATCCGCCAGCTTTGCGACAATGTTCGGTACGATCGGACCGACGGAGAAAACCGCCTGAGGCTGTCCTTCGCCTTCTCCTCCACTGAAAAGCGGCCACAATAAAGCCCAGATCGAACCATTGTTGCGCCCAAAAGCGGGATCATACAGAAAGGGTAGCTCAGATAGCTTCCCTCGGCGCCACTGTCACAGCCCCCACCCAGTGTATGGCGCCGAGGATTTCCTCCGCTTCCCCCCTATGGACAAAGACGCACAGCCATCTAGTGTCGTCGTGACAACCGCAGGGGGTATCATGCGCGACTTTCATTTTCCCGGCCGGTCCGAGGTTCTGTCAACCGACGGAATGTGCGCGACCTCGCATCCCTTGGCCGCCAAGGTCGCCCTGGACATACTGGGCCAGGGCGGAAACGCCATGGATGCGGCCATTGCCGCCGCCGTGCTTCTGGGCATCTGCGAGCCTCAGATGACGGGTTTGGGCGGCGACTGCTTTGTTCTGTACAACCGTGCCGGCGAGAGCGAAGTCCGCGCATTGAACGGGTCGGGCCGCGCGCCGGCGGCCGCTTCGGCCGAGCACCTGCGGCAACAGGGGTTTGACGCCGTTCCGCTGACCAGCCCGCATGCGGTTACGATACCCGGGGCCGTGGATGCATTCTGTTATCTCTCCCGCACAGAGGGCCGATTGGGTCTCGGTGCGGTTCTGGAGCCCGCCATACACTATGCCGAGGCCGGCGTACCGGTTGCGCCGCGCGTCGCCCACGATTGGGCACGCGACGCCGGGACCCTTCAAGGAGCCGCCCGGAGCCATTTTCTGATCGACGGCAAGGCCCCGCAGGTGGGGCAAATGTTCCGTGCCCCCGGCCAGGCCGAAGTTCTGCGCCGGATCGCCCGCGACGGAAGAGATGCCTTCTATACCGGCGAAATCGCCGACGACATGCTGGCCACGCTGCAAGACCTCGGCGGCGTCCACACGGGTGAAGACTTCGAACGGACGGCCTGCGTTCCGACCCTGCCCATCGGCGGCACCTACAAGGAGGTCGAACTTTTGGAGCATCCGCCCAACGGGCAGGGCGCGACGGCCATTCTGCTGCTGAACATCCTTCGGCATTTCGATATCGCCAAAATGGACCCGTGGGGGGCCGCGCGCGTTCACATCGAGGCCGAGGCAGCCAAACTGGCCTACGAGGCGCGCAACCGCTTCATCGCGGACCCCGAGCGATCCCAGCAACTGGACTGGATGCTGAACCCGAAGACCGCCGAAGACCTGGCCGCCCGGATCGACCCGAAGCGGGCCATGCCGTCAGCCGCCCCGATCGTCGAGGCCGTTCACAAGGACACGGTCTATGTCACGGTCGTGGATCGCGACCGGATGGCCGTTTCGCTGATCTATTCCATCTTCCACGGTTTCGGCTCGGGGATCGCGTCGGAAAAGTTCGGCATCCTGCTGCAAAACCGAGGAGCCGGCTTCACCCTGCAGTCCGGTCACCCCAACGAACTGGGCGGCGGGAAACGCCCCATGCACACGATCATCCCCGGCATGCTGCGCATCGACGGTGAGCCCGCCATGCCCTTCGGCGTGATGGGCGGCGCCTATCAACCGACCGGACACGCCAGGCTTGTGTCCAACCTGACCGATTTCGGGCTGGATCTTCAAGCCGCCATCGACGCACCCAGAGCCTTTGCAGACGGCGGCGTTCTGAAAGTGGAGCCGGGATATCAAGACAGCGCAAGGAAACAGTTGGCAGAGATTGGGCACAATGTAGTGCTTACAGAAACGCCATTGGGAGGCGCCCAAGCGATCAGGATCCGAAGCGACGGCATTCTGGAAGGCGCAAGCGACCCGCGAAAAGATGGGTGCGCCCTGGGATTTTGACGTTTGAAGCCCCTTGGCGCAACCGCCGACGCAACCTAGTTCAGCTGGAAATGCAGCGGGTAGGCGCCATCCTGGAATGGCCCGAACATATTGGGGATATCGGGGTGGTCCACCGGTTCTCCCGACTGGTCCTCCACCAGATTTTGCTCAGAAACGTAAGCAACATAAAAGGATTGGTCGTTCTCGGCCAGCAGGTGATAGAATGGCTGATCCTTGACCGGGCGGCTTTCCTCGGGAATGGCCTGATACCACTCCTCGGTGTTCGAAAACTCGGGGTCCACGTCGAAAATCACCCCTCGAAAGGGATGTTTCCGGTGGCGCACCACCTGGCCCAGACTGTACTTGGCTTGCGTCTTCAACATTTCTTTTGCCCCCACAAACCTTTTTACCCGTTTCGGGGCCGAAATGCCAATAATTGATCCAAATTTGCAAGAAACAGTTTGTGGCGGCAATAGTGACAGTCCCTCCCCACAAAGTGGCTGAACACCCACCTCGCGCGTCGACCAGCGCCCATTTCCAGCGGAGATTCCGCAACGATTGTCATTTCCTCGGCCTTCAATTTGCGCTAGAATAGGCAAAAAAGGCACGAGGCACATGAGCAGAAAACTTCTCGTACTCTTCGGGGTGCTGCTTTTGGCATCCTGTGGCGGCGGGCAGCGTCCGCCGACAAATCTCAACGACGCCTGCGCCATCGCGCGCGAGCGGCCCGACATGATCAAGGCGTTCAAAAGCACCGAGCGTAAATGGGGCGTGCCCGTTCATGTCCAGATGGCCACCATCTATCAGGAAAGCCGCTATCGCCATGACGCGCGGACCCCGCACAAATACGTGCTGGGCGTGATCCCGATGGGTCGTCAAAGCAGCGCATACGGCTATAGCCAGGCGCTGGATGGCACGTGGGAGCAATATCAACGTGAAACCGGCAAGCGCCGCGCCAAGCGGGACCGCATCCGCGACGCGTCGGATTTCGTGGGCTGGTACATGAACAAAAGCCGCGAGCGGAACGGGATCTCGCCCGCCGACGCGCGCAACCAGTACCTCGCCTATCACGAAGGGCACACCGGATACTCCCGCGGCAGCCATTATGGCAAGACTTGGCTGTTGAACGTCGCCAATGACGTGGATGCACGCGCGCAGATGTACCAGGCTCAGTTGTCGAGCTGCCGGTATTGAACCTCGCCGCGGGTCAGCGGTTGTCTGACCCGCGCCGCGCCTTGTTCGAGAACAGATCACTGTCGACACGCACATTGTCGTCCAAAGGCCCCAGCAGTACGGTGGTCTGGCTGCCTGCGTTGTCGTGAATGACCCATTTCCGCAGTTCGATCGGATCGCTGGTGAACATCAGTTCGATCCGCCCGGCCTCGGGGTTCTTGGGATCCTGAGCGGTTACGACCGTGGCAGTGCCGTCGAACGTATGCCCCACCACCATATCGGCCTGTGACAGATTCACGTTGCGCGCCAGAACCAGCGACAGCGGCGTGCGCTTCAGCGGATACTGCTCGGGCGGCTGGTTCGACTTGGGGTCGAACACTATCACGGTGCCGGCATTCGCCAGCACCACCGCGCTGTTGGGCGGGTCGTATTCGAACCGCATCTTGCCGGGGCGCTGCAACCACAGCTTGCCGGTACTCAGCGATCCGTCATCGTTGACTTGGGTAAACGTCGTCTGAACGGTTTTCAGACCGTTCAGGTAGTTCGAGATCTGTGACAAAGGCAGCTTGTCGGCGGCCCAGGCTGCCGGGGCGGTCAAAGCGAGGGCAAGGGCAAAGGCAATCTGTTTCATGACACTCAGATATGCGCTTTGCCCTTGTTATTAAATATCCTACTGCTCCGGGATGAGGATTTCGCGTTTGCCCACGTGATTTGCCGCCGAAACAACACCTTCCTCCTCCATCTGCTCGACCAGCCGCGCGGCCTTGTTGTAGCCGATGGCAAGTTTCCGCTGGATGTACGAGGTCGAACACTTGCGATCCTTTATCACGATGGCGACCGCCTGATCGTACAGCGCATCCTCGCCATTGGTGTTGCCGCCGGTATTCAGACCCAGAACCGCGTCGATATTGTCGGCCTTGTCCTCGGACGGACCATCCAGCACGCTGCCGACATAATCGGGCGGGCCGAACTGCTTGAGGTGGTTCACGACCTCCTCGACCTCTTCATCCGACACGAACGGCCCGTGGCAGCGGGTGATCTTGGCGCCACCGGCCATGTACAGCATGTCGCCCTGCCCCAGCAGCTGCTCGGCCCCCATCTCGCCCAGGATGGTGCGGCTGTCGACCTTGGACGTAACCTGGAACGAGATCCGGGTGGGGAAGTTGGCCTTGATCGTGCCGGTGATGACGTCCACCGAGGGCCGCTGCGTGGCCATGATCAGGTGGATGCCCGAGGCCCGCGCCATCTGCGCCAGACGCTGGATACAGGCCTCGATCTCTTTGCCCGCCACCATCATCAGGTCGGCCATCTCGTCGACGATGACGACGATATACGGCATGGCCTTGGGTTCGAATTCCTCAGTCTCGAAGATCGGCTCTCCGGTTTCGTCGTCGAACCCGGTCTGGACCGTGCGGCTGAACATCTCGCCCTTGGCCAGCGCGTCCTTCACTCGACCGTTGTAGCCGGCGATGTTGCGCACGCCCATCTTGGACATCTTGCGATAGCGGTCCTCCATCTCGCCGACGACCCATTTCAGGGCGACCACCGCCTTTTTCGGGTCGGTCACGACCGGCGACAGCAGATGCGGGATGCCATCATAGACGCTGAGTTCCAACATCTTTGGGTCGATCATGATCAGGCGGCATTCGTCCGGCGTCAGCTTGTAGAGCAGCGACAGGATCATCGTGTTGATCGCCACCGACTTGCCCGAGCCGGTCGTCCCCGCGATCAGCAAGTGGGGCATCTTGGCCAGGTTCGCGACCACGGATTCACCGCCGATATCCTTGCCCAGCGCCAGCGGCAGCGCGTGGTTGCCATCGCCGAAATCGCGGCTGGCCAGGATTTCGCGCAGAACCACCATCTCGCGGTTCTCGTTGGGCAATTCGATGCCGATGACCGAGCGTCCGGGGACCGTCGACACCCGCGCCGACAGCGCCGACATCGACCGGGCGATGTCATCGGCCAGGCCGATGACGCGGCTGGCCTTCAGGCCCGGCGCGGGTTCCAGTTCGTACATGGTGACGACGGGGCCGGGGCGGACGCTGACGATCTCGCCCTTGACGCCATAGTCATCCAGCACGTTTTCCAGCATCCGCGCGTTTTCCTCCAACGCCTCGTCGCTCAGGTGATGACGCGGGATGCCGGCCGGGTTGGTCAGCAGGCTGAGCGGCGGCAGTTCGAAATCCGAATGCCGCTCTTCGAAGGACAGGCTGGGCTGGGCCTCGGCCTGGGCGCGGCGCGACGGCAGGACGTTGCGCCGGACGGGTTGCGCCACAACCGGCTTGCGCGGTTCGGCAACCGGGATCTTCATTGCCGGGCGCGGCGGGGCGATCGGTTCCGGGACATCCTCGAACACCTGATCTTCGTCGATATCTTCAGGCGCATACGCCGAGAGGGGGTCTTCCGTTAACGTCTCCATTTCCGCAGACGACTGCGCCGGGTGACCTGTCAACGGCGGCTCGGGCGGAAGCCCGCCTGCAGTCAGCGGAGGCTCGGGCGGGAGGGTTCCCGCACGCGGCGCGTTCAGGATCAGCGGGTCGGGGCCACGGCCGCGCCCTTTGGTCAGCGGGCGGTTCGGATCGGGCTCGGGCGCGATTTCACCGGTGGCGACCTTGCGGTTCCGGATCACCGCAGAAATCTTCGAGCGGATCCGGTCTTCGCCCGGCATCTCGTCATATCCGGTGACGGGTTCGGGGTCGACCAGCTCGGGTTCGGGCATCGGCTCGGGGCGGCGGATCAAGCCGGGCATACGTGCAAGCAAGCCCGTCTTGACCGGTTCGGGGGCTGCGATCTCGGACTCTTCAAAGACCGGATCGGCATAGGCCAGCTCATCCTCAAATTCGGCACCGGCGGCCCGGGTTGTCTTGCGGTCCTGCCACTTTTCCCGGCGCGCCTGCGCGGCACGGGCGGTGGCCGAGGCCCCCTGCCCCAGCGCGGTCATCAGCATGTCATAGGCCATCACGAGACCCAGCAGGAAAGCCCGGACCCCGCGCCGGACGTCCGACTTGGTGAAGCCCAGCACGAAGACGCCCAGTGCCAGCATGCCGGCCGCCATGGCCAGCGACATTAGTTTGACCATGAAATGCGACGAAATCGGCAACAGCGTCAGCAGAGCGCCCATCACCGTATCGCCAAACAGACCGCCCAAGCCAAAGCTGTGCGTCGCGCGCCATTCGGCACCGGGCACCAGCGTTGCGGCATAGATCGAAAGGACGGCGATCCAGATCGGCGCGAAAATCAGGCGGGCCACGGCGCGATCCTCGCCGAAATGGCCGGCAAACCGCACGCCCCAGCCGACCAGCACCAGCGCGATGCCAAGGCTGCCCCAGCCTACGATCATGAACAATGGCGCGGCGATCGAGGCGCCGAACCGGCCCAGCCAGTTCTGCACCGGCGCGTCGGTCGAGACCATCCAGTTCGGATCATCCGGCGTGTAGGACCAGATCATCGCAGCAGCCGCCAGGCCGGCCAAGATCAGGGCGATCCCGATCAGTTCCTTGCTGCGCCGCTCGATCGCGGCCTGGGTGGTGCTGTCCAACAATGGGTCGCGGTTGCGCGCGTTGTAAGATGCCATGTGCCCTCGTACCTCACGAATAGATGCAGTCGCGGAGCGTAACCAGCCCGCGCTGCATCTCTGTTTTTGGGGCCACCAAAGCGACCCTGATAAAGCCCTTGCCCGGGTTCTGCCCCGGCTCCCCTTGCGAAAGATAGGCGCCCGGCAGGACCCGAACCCCGGTTTCCTGCCACAGCTTCAATGCGGCCTGCTCGCCATCTTCGACGGGCAGCCAAAGAAAGAACCCCGCCTCGGGCGGCATATAGCCCTGAACGCCCGCAAACACCTCATCCGCGATGGCGTATTTTTCCTGATACAGCGCGCGGTTTTCCTGAACATGCGCCTCATCGGCCCAGACCCTGGCCGCGGCGGCCTGCAACGGCGATGGCAAGGGCGCCCCGGCATAGGCGCGCAACTGCTTGACCCGCTTGATGCTTTCCGGCCCGCCCGCGATCAGCCCCGACCGCAGCCCCGCCAGGTTCGAGCGTTTCGACAGCGAGTTGAACAGCGTGATCCGCTCGGGGTCGGCGCCCAGCTCCTGCGCGACGGTCAGGATGCCGGTGGGCGGCGCGTCTCGGTAGATCTCGGAATAGCACTCGTCGGCGAAGATGCGGAAGTCATACTTCTCGGCCAGCCGGATCAACTCGGCCCAGTAGCCGCGCGAGGCGACGGCACCCTGCGGGTTGGCGGGCGAACAGATATAGGCCACAGCGGTGCGGTTCAGCACATCCTCTGGCAGGCTCGCATAGTCCGGCAAGTGCCCGGTGGCCGCGGTGGCCGGCACGAAATACGGCTGCGCCCCGACCGAGATCGAGGCGACCATGTAGACTTGATAGAACGGGTTGGGGCACAGCACGATCGGCTGCTGGCCGTTCTTTTGCTCGGGGCAGAGCGCCATGGCTGCGTTGTAGAGCCCCTCGCGCGTGCCGTTCAGCGCCATGATGTTGGTTTCGGGGTCCATCCGCACGCCATAGCGGCGGTCGATCCAGTCGGCGATGGCCCCGCGCAGCGCGTCGGACCCCTCGTTCGGCGGGTATTTTTGAAACCCTGCTGCGTTTTCCACGATGACATCGGTCACCCAGGCCGGAAAGTCATGCTTGGGCTCGCCAATCGTCATATGCACGACATCGCCGCCCGGCGCGTGGTGGTCGAGCAGGGCGCGTAGACGCGGAAAAGCATAGGCCGGTAGGTTCGAAAACCGCTCGGGGAAATTCATGACTGCTGCCTCGATACCGGGATCATTGGCGCCCCGGTTTTCCAGCAGATTACAGGCCGAACCCCCGCGCGTCCAGACAAAGAGGTTCCGAATCAGGGGATTGTGGCATTCAGGTCAGAACCGCCTCGGCCGCCGCACCCAGCCGCAAAAGCGCCTCTTCCGAGCCCGGATAACCCAACATCATCAGCCCGCAGGACGGTGTCTTGGTGGGCAACGACAGCGCCGCCAGCCCCATCAGGTTGCCGATCCGGGTGTTGCGCAGGGCCAGAAGGTTCTCGGTGACGTAATAGTCATGGTCGTTCATCAGTCGGTCCAAATCCGGCGGCAGGATCGGGGCCGTCGGCGCCAGAATCGCGTCGAACCCGGCGGTGGCCGTGTCCCAGGCCGATCGGCAGGCCTTCAACCGCGACCACGCCGCCACGTAATCCGGTCCGGAATGCGCCTTGCCCGCGCGGAACCGCTCAAGGATCTCGGGATACATCGCCTCGGGGTTGGCCTCTATCACGTCGCGCCACAGGCCATAGGCTTCCGTGGTATAAAGGACACCGGACAGGCCCATCGCCTCGGCCAGTTCCGGCACCTCCAACGGCACGATCTCGGCCCCTGCATCACGCAAGCGGTCCAGCGCGTCGGCATAGGCCTGGCGTGGCGCGTCGCGCAGATCGTCCTGCGCTATGGTCTGCAGATCCGCAAGCCGCCGCCCCTTCAGGCTGGCGCCCCGCAGATCGGCCGGCGTTCCGCCCTCCAACAGCGCCAGCATCTGCGCCGCATCCTCGACCGACCGAGTCAGCGGGCCGACCGTATCGAACCGCAGGCACAGGGGCACCACGCCTTCAAGGCTCAGCCGCCCCGGGGTGGTTTTCAGCCCTACCAGATCGTTCCATGCGGCCGGAATGCGCACCGATCCGCCCGTGTCCGAGCCGATTCCGCAGGCCGCCAGACCAAAGGCCACCGACGCCGCCGCGCCCGAGGACGACCCGCCCGGAACCGCCTTTTCGTCATTCACGCAGGGCGGCGTCGCGGTCACGGGGTTCAAGCCAAGGCCCGAAAAGGCCAATTCGCTCATATGCGTCTTGCCCAGACAGACCGCGCCCATGGCCGTCGCGTTGCGCAGAACGGTTGCGTCATGCTCGGGCACCCGGCCACGCAGCAGGGCCGATCCGGCCTCGGTTCCGATCCCGGCGGTGTCGAACAGATCCTTCCAGCTGATCGGTACCCCATCCAGCAGTGACCGGCGCAGACCTTGGGCCGCCCGCTCCTTGGCCGCGCGGGCTTCGGCGCGGGCGCGATCATGCGTGACGCGGGCATAGATGCCGTCCCGATGCGGATGGGCATCGATGGCCGCCAGATAGACCTCGGTCAGCTCTTCGGGATCGATCTGACCCATGCCGATCCCGCGGCCCAGGTCACATGCCGTCATGGTCAGCCAGTCCTGCATCTTTGCCCCCTTGTTGAAAAAATTCGTATTTCGGCGACGGTAGCGACAGGACTGCACATGGACAATCCCGAAAGGGCGCGCATATTGCACCGCATGACACAGGTTTCCGATATCTTGATCGTGGGCGGCGGGCTGAACGGCCCCGCCCTGGCGCTGGCGCTGGCGCAGACCGGACACAGCGTCACCGTGATCGACGCGCTGGCCGAGAAGCTGCGCAAGACCGCGGCGTTCGACGGGCGTGCCTATTCACTGGCGCTGGCCTCGCAACGGTTGCTGGCCGCGATCGGCGTCTGGGAACGGGTTGCGGACCACGCCCAGCCGATGTTGGAGATCAAGGTCACCGATGGCCACGCAGGCACAGGTCCGTCGTCGTTTTTCATGCATTTCGACCATGCCGAGATCGAGGAAGGCCCGATGGGCTATATGGTCGAGGACCGTCACCTGCGGCGCGCATTTCTTGCGGCGATGCAGGCGGAACCGGCGATCACCCGGGTGGATGGCAAAACCGTGGTTGCGCAGGAAACCGGGCCAGGCGGCGTGACCGTGACGCTGGATGATGGATCGGCGCTGTCCGGTCGGCTTCTGGTGGGGTGCGACGGCCGCCGCAGCGGCACCGCCTCCCGCGCCGGGATCAAGCGGACCGGATGGGACTACGGCCAGACTGCGCTGGTCTGCGCGATCGAGCACGACCTGCCCCATCACGGCATTGCACATCAGTTCTTCATGCCCCCCGGCCCGCTGGCGATCCTGCCGTTGACCGGTAACCGCAGCTCGATCGTGTGGAGCGAACGCACCGAGACCGCACAGCGCATCAACGCGCTGGACGAGGCCGACTACCTTCAGGTCCTGCGGCCCCGGTTCGGCGATTTTCTGGGTGACATCCGCCTACAGGGCGACCGGTTCACCTATCCGCTGAACCTGACCATCGCCAATTCCTTCATCGCGGACCGGCTGGCTCTGGTGGGTGATGCGGCCCATGGCATGCACCCGATCGCCGGTCAGGGGCTGAACGCCGGGCTGCGCGACGTAGGCGCTCTGGCCGAGGTGCTGACGCTGGCCGGTCGACGCGGCGAGGACATCGGCTCGACTCTGGTTCTGGAGCGCTATCAGGAATGGCGCCGCTTTGACACGGCGGCCTTGGCAATGGCGACGGATGTGTTCAACAAGCTGTTTTCGAACGACAATCCGATCCTGCGCCTCGGGCGCGACATCGGCATGGGCATTGTCGGGTCCCTGCCCGGTCTGCGCCGCGGCTTCGTGCGCGAGGCCGCCGGTTTGACAGGCGACCTGCCCAGGCTGTTGCAGGGCCGCCCGATCTAGTCGAGTTTGCGCGCCTCATCCACCAGCATCACCGGAATCCCGTCGCGGATCGGAAAGGCCAGACCAGCGGCTTTCGAGACCAGTTCCTGCCGCTCGGCGTCATATTCCAGCGTGGTATGAGTCTGGGGGCAGATCAGCGCCTCGAGCATATGGCGGTCGAAACCCGGTTCCGTCTCAGTCATTGCAGTTGTTCCTCGTTTGAACCCCCGCGCAGCGAGAATTCGATCAGTGTGACCAGCGTTTCGCGCCGGGTTCGCAGGCAGGGCGCCTCAAGCAGGGCCTGCTTGTCCTCGGGATCGAAATCCAGAAGCATCGACAGGGAATTGACCAGCAATTCGTCATCCGCCTCGTTCAGCGTCTCCCAATCCGTCGAGAGCGCACGGGCCGAGAAATACCTTTCGAGCAACCGCAGGAAAGCGGCGCGGTCGAACCCGGCATCCCGTTCGCCTTGACCCAGGTCGCGGTCGAACCCCTCCCAGGTGACGGCACAGCGGCGATAGGGCGTGAAGCCCTCGACCTCGGACTGAATGCGGAACCGCGACACGCCGGTCAAGGTGATCAGATAGCGCCCGTCTTCGGTCTCGGAAAACTGGGTGACGCGCCCGGCGCAGCCGATGCGGTGCAATCGAGCCCCATGGCCGGGGCCCGGATTCGGCTGGACCATGCCGATCAGCCGTTCCTTGGTTTTCAGGGCATCGTCCAGCATCTGCAGATAGCGCGGCTCGAATATATGCAGCGGCAGCCGGGACCGGGGCAGCAAAAGGGCCCCGGGCAACGGGAACACGGACACCGTGTCCGGCAGATCGGCGGGATGCATCATGTAATGTGTTCTAGCTCTGATATGCGATCAGGCAAATATCATCGAAGTCAGCCTGCGCCGTCCGTTCAGCACGATCGGATCATTCGGCTTAAGCGCGTCGAAGATCGTCAGCAGCTGGGTCTTGGCTGCACCATCGTTCCATTCGCGGTCGCGACGGAACAGCTCCAACAGCTGATCGACCGCCTCGGCGGCCTTGCCGTTGGCATAAAGCGCCTGCGCCAGGTCAAACCGGGCCTGATGGTTGTCGGGGTCGGTCTCGACAGCAGCGGTCAGCTCGGCCACCGGGCCGGCATTTGCGGCCTGCTTGGCAAGCTCCAACTGCGCATGGGCAGCCTCCAACTCGGCCGTCGTTGAGATTTCGGCCGGAGCGCCGTTCAGGATGGCCTCGGCCTGCTCCAGATCACCCATTGCGATATGGGCGCGCACCAGTCCGCCATAGGCCGCGGCATGGTTCGGGTCTTCGCCCAGAATGGCGGCAAAGGTCTGGGCCGCATCTACTGCCGCGCCCTCGGCCAGCATCTCTTCGGCGGCCTCCACTGCCTCGTCCAGCTGTCCGCCGGGGCTCTGGCCGCCAGCAGCCTCGATCACGCGGTCTATGAACGCCTTGATCTCGGAGCCAGGCAGCGCGCCCTGGAACCCGTCGATCGGCTGACCCTTGAAAAAGGCATAGACGGTCGGGATCGACTGGATTCGCATCTGCGAAGCGATCATCTGCGCCTCGTCCACGTTGATCTTGACCATTTTCACCGCGCCTTTGGCGGCGGTCACGGCCTCTTCAAGGGCCGGACCCAGCGTTTTGCACGGGCCGCACCACGGCGCCCAGAAATCCACGATCACCGGGGTTTCCTGCGACGCTTCGACGACATCGGCCATGAACGTGGCCTCGGTTCCGTCCTTGATCAGATCGGTGGCGGCGGGGTTGCCTGCGCCGTTCAGAAGTTCCATGGCATTCACTCTCCGGAATTCAGTCTTGGCCCTTATATGCAACCGGGCGCGGCGGAAACCAAGAGCCGTCGCACCGGTTCAGGGCGGATCAGAGATCAAAGGTCGCAAAAACCGGCGCGTGGTCGCTGGGCTTCTCCCAGCCGCGCGCTTCGCGCAGGATGCGGCTGGAATGACCCGCGTTAGAGATGTCGGGCGTCGCCCAGACGTGATCGAGGCGCCGCCCCTTGTCAGCCGCATCCCAATCGCGGGCGCGATAGGACCACCAGCTGTACAGCTGCCCCTCGGGGATGTCCTGCCGGGTGATGTCGACCCAGCCGCCCGCGTCCTGCGTTTCTGCCAGCTGCTCGACCTCGATCGGCGTGTGCGACACGACCTTGAGCAGTTGCTTGTGCGACCATACGTCATCCTCGCGCGGGGCGATGTTCAGGTCACCAACCAGAATGGATTTCTGTGGCTTTTCGGCGTGGAACCAGTCGCGCATGTCGGTCAGGTAGTCCAGTTTCTGGCCGAATTTTTCGTTCACCTCCCGGTCGGGAACGTCGCCGCCTGCAGGGACGTAGAAATTGTGAATGATCACACCGTTTTCCAGTTGCCCTGCGACATGGCGGGCATGGCCGAGCCCGGCAAAATCCCGGTCACCCAGGTCGGTGATCGGCAGGCGCGACAGGATGGCCACACCGTTGTAGCCCTTTTGCCCGCGGGCAATCATGTGGGTGTAACCCAGTTCCGCGAAACCTTCGGTCGGGATCTTGTCGACCGGCGATTTGCATTCCTGCAAGCACAGCACGTCCGGTGCCTCCTCCTGCAGCAGTTTCTGCACGATCGGCTCGCGCAGGCGAACGGAATTGATGTTCCAGGTGGCCAGAGTGAAAGGCATGATCGGGGTTCCCTTGTCGCGACCGGGGCAACCTAACGCGGCAATTGCCGGGGTGCCATCCGAAAAAAAGCCGGGCCAAAGGCCCGGCAGTCCAACAGGGAGGTACATGTCATGACCCGGACATGCGCGGGTTGCGAGTAACCTAAAGATGTCTATAGAGTATCACTTTGATCCACATCAATCCACCAATCGTTAGGAAACCAGGCGATATCCGCCGGATTCTGTGACCAAAAGGCGCGCATTCGAGGGATCGGGCTCGATCTTCTGGCGCAGACGGTAGATGTGGGTTTCCAGCGTGTGCGTGGTGACACCTGCGTTATAGCCCCAGACCTCGTGCAGCAGAACATCGCGCGGCACGACACCGTCGGTGGATCGGTACAGGAACTTGAGAATGTTGGTTTCCTTCTCGGTCAGGCGGATCTTGCGGTCATCCTCGGTGATCAACATCTTCATCGCCGGCTTGAAGGTGTAGGGCCCAAGAACAAAAACCGCATCCTCGGATTGTTCATGCTGGCGCAGCTGCGCGCGGATGCGGGCCAGAAGCACTGGAAACTTGAAGGGTTTCGACACGTAGTCATTGGCCCCGGCATCCAACCCGAGGATCGTGTCGGCGTCGCTGTCATGGCCGGTCAGCATCAGGATCGGGCTCTTGACCCCCTGCTTGCGCATCAGCCGGCACAGCTCGCGCCCATCGGTGTCGGGCAGGCCCACATCCAGAATCACCAGGTCATAGATCGCCTCGCGCGCGCGCTCCAAAGCAGACTGACCGTCCGAGGCCTCGAACACGTCGAAATCCTCGGTCATCACCAGCTGTTCGCTCAGCGCTTCGCGCAGGTCCTCGTCGTCATCGACCAGCAGGATTTTCTTGAGTTGCGCCATGTCCCGGTCCTCCTTTTGCTTTTGCATCACTTGAGCTTGGAATATGCAATCCACAAGTTTTGCTGCAACGCTCTCACGCCCTCGTGTCTGATGGACGGGAAATGTTTCACATTCGGCGGCGAACGGGCTAGGACGAGACAAACGTTACAGGATAACATCGATGAGTCTGATTCCCGACATCACCGAATTGCTGGCGCGCGCGCGGGCGGATCTGCGCATGGGCGTTCCCGTGGTGCTGGTCGATGACGGCGGCCGTGGCGTAGTGGCCGCGGCGGCCGAGACCTTGGGGCCGCAACGTCTGTCCGATCTCCGCGGTCTGGGCGATCAGCCCGTGGTTGCCATCACCAACCGCCGGGCCGAGACCCTGAAGGCGCGCGCCTATGACGGCGATCTGGCTCGTGTCGTAATCCCCGCCGATGCCGACCTTGCCTGGGTGCAGGCCGTGGCAGACCCGTCCGATGACCTCGATTCCCCGATGAAGGGTCCGCTGATGACCCAGCGGAGCGGCAATACCAACCTGCACCGCATCGCCATTGCCTTGGCCAAGACCGCGCGCCTGCTGCCGGCGGCAGTGGTCGTACCCGTCGAGGACGGGCGCGCGTTTGCCGCCTCCCACGGGCTGACCTGCATCGACCATACCCGCGCCGCCCCACATCTGGCCGATCGCAGCCCCCTGCACGAGGTGGTCGCCGCCCGCTTGCCGATGGAGGTCTCCGAGGCCGGGCGGCTGCATGTATTTCGCCCCGAGGACGGCGGTGAAGAACACTATGCCATCGAAATCGGCCGGCCCGACCGTTCGAAACCGGTTTTGGCGCGGCTGCATTCTGCCTGCTTCACCGGCGACCTGATGGGCAGCCTGAAATGCGATTGCGGCCCGCAGCTGCGCGGCGCCCTGGCGCAGATGGGAGCCGAGGGCCACGGCGTTCTGCTGTATCTCAACCAGGAGGGCCGCGGGATCGGCCTGGCCAACAAGATGCGCGCCTATTTCCTTCAGGATCAGGGGTTCGACACGGTCGAAGCGAACCACCGGCTTGGGTTTGAGGATGACGAGCGCGACTTCCGCCTCGGGTCCGACATCCTGAAGTCAATGGGCTTCAGTTCGGTGCGACTGCTGACCAACAACCCCGCCAAGATCGCGATGATGGAACGCACCGGGATCGCCGTCACCGAACGTGTGCCGCTCAAGGTCGGGGAAACAGCGCACAATCGCGGCTATCTGGCGACCAAGGCGGCCAAGTCGGGCCATCTGTTGTGAGCCCGCACGATCTGGTCCTGTCTTGGCGCGGCGTGCGGTTTCACGGCAGGACGTTCCCCTGCACGATCGGCAAAGGCGGCCTGACCAACGCCAAACGCGAAGGCGACGGCGCCACCCCGACCGGCGTTCTGCGGATCGTGGGCATGCTGTACCGGCCCGACCGGATCGCGCCACCCGCCCCCTGGGCGCTGCCGATCGGGCCGCGCGACCTGTGGTCGGATGATGGTGCTGACCCGGATTACAACCGGCATGTGCGGGCGCCGCACGGGTTCAGCCATGAACGCCTTCGGCGGGCCGATCCGCTGTACGATTTGGTTTTGATCACCGACTGGAACTGGCCCGATGCAGTGCCTGGACGCGGATCAGCCATCTTCATCCACCAATGGCGCCGGACGGGTTATCCGACCGAGGGCTGCCTGGCCTTCCGCCGTGACCACCTGCACTGGATGGCGCAAAGGGTCACCCTGGGCACCCGAGTGATCATTCCCCCGCTTTGACCCGTTCGCCAAAGATCGCCGACCCCACCCGGACATGGGTGGCCCCCAACGCGATCGCGGTTTCGAAATCGCCGCTCATGCCCATCGAGAGACCTTGCAGCCCGTTGCGCGCGGCGATCTTGGCCAGAAGGGCGAAATGCAGCGCCGGTTCCTCGTGCACCGGCGGGATGCACATCAGGCCGCGCACGGGAAGGTCCAGCCCCTGGCATTCGGCGATGAAAGCATCCGCATCGGCGGGCAAAACGCCGGCTTTCTGCGGTTCCTCTCCGGTGTTCACCTGGATGAACAGATCAGGGCAGGCGCCCGTCTCTTGCGCCAACCGCGCCAGGGTCTTTGCCAATTTGGGCCGATCCACTGAATGGATGGCATTGCAAAGATCCATCGCCTGCCGCGCCTTGTTGGTCTGCAACGGGCCGATCAGATGCAGGTCGATGCCGGGAAACCGCTCGCGGAAGGCGGGCCATTTCGCGGCGGCCTCCTGCACCCGGTTTTCGCCGAAACAGCGGTGGCCCTGCTCGAGCACGGCCTGAACCCTGTCATTTGGTTGAACTTTGGATACGGCAATCAGGGTCACGGACCCGGCTTGCCGCCCGGCAGCGGCTTCGGCCTTTGCGATGCGATCTTTGATTTCCTGCAACGACATGGATTTCCCCTGTTCCGGTTTCGCGCCAGAAAAACACCATGTCGGCGCAAAAGAAAAGGGCGGGTCCGAAGACCCGCCCCAAACCTTGCGATTCAGATCAACTTAGAAGTTGAACTGAGCACCGAAGTCGGCACGCATGGTCGAGTCTACGCAGACGTCGCAGTCCGACACACCGATACCACCGCGCAGCGATGCGCCGCCGCCCAGGTCGTAGATGGCGCCAATGCCGTACTGCTGGGTGTCGGCGTCAGCCGAACCGTCACCGTAAGCGGCGGTCAGGGTCAGAGCGGAGCCAACGTTGTAGGCCAGCGACAGACCGTAGGCGGTGCCGTCGGTTGCTGCAACTTGGGTTGCGTCGTCAGCAACGAACAGGGTGCCCGAGAAGTCACCGAATTCACCACCCAGGGTGAAGACGGTCAGGCTCGGATCTTTGCCTGCCAGAGCGTCGGTCTCACCGTAGGCCAGAGCGGCAGTGATGTTGCCGAAGGTGTAGGTTGCGCTGATGTCCCAACGGTCGGCATCGGTTGCAACGCCGTTCACACCAAAGGTGGCTTGGTCATACGACGCACCGAAGGCAAAGTCGCCGACTGCGTACTGGAAGAACACAGCGTTCGAACCCGAACCGGTCGACGAATAGCCCAGGAAGCTGTAGTCGACGCCCGAGTACTGGCCGATGAAGTTTTCCAGGCCCGGCTCGTTGCCGTAGTAGTTGGCCAGGTTGTCGAAGGAGCCGGCAACGTTGCCCGCGTCAACACGCAGACCACCGTAGATGACCGAGAAACGTGCGCCGTTCAGGCCAGCCGAGTTGGCTTCACCGGTGCCGGCGTTCTCGTCGGCCTGCAGGCGGACGCGTGCTTCAAAGCGGACGCCACCGTCGGTTTCCGCGATGCCATCGATGTTCAGGCGGAAGCGCGAAACCAGGATGGTTTCGTCGGTCGCGACAGCAGCGGTGCCGGTGGTGGTGCCGCTGGCAGTGGTGGTGAAGTTGGTCACAACGCCGGTACGGTCTTCTTGGTAGCCGATACCAAAGCGGCCATAGCCGCTGAACTTAACTTCGGCCGCGGCAACCGATGCGGTTGCGATCAGTGCGGTCGATGCGAAGAGAACTTTTTTCATCTTGTTTCCCTCGGTTTCAGTAATTTCTACTCGACACATGCCTGCTGCACATGTCTCAGCACGCAGACCGTTTCGCTCTTTTTGCCCCCTCAGCGCAAGCTTGCCTTAATTCTTTTGCAGTCATTGCCCCGGAATTGGTGCAAGGATGCCACAGTCGGTTTGAGGGCGTGTTTTCGGCATCGCCATGGCGCCTTTGGAAAGAATGGGCTTGTTGCAACACAACAGCTTGTCTAGGAGTATCACCCAACAGTCTAACCAGCAGAACAGGACATGCCGACGATGCGCCTGCAGACGATTTCGGGTTTGTTGATTTTGACCGTCTCGGTTGCGGCCTGCGGGCAGAATCGCTCGGCACAGCCCAATCCGAACTATCTAACCACCGACGGCAGTTCGTCAGAGGCTCGTGAACTCAACGATCCGAATCGTTCGACCATCTGGGATGTGTTCGGCCCCAACAACTCGGAACAAGTGACACAGGTCAATCGGTACCTGTGGGCGGCCTCGCTGGATGTGCTGAATTTCCTGCCGATCGAAGAGGTGGATCCGTTTACCGGCGTGATCGTAACGGGTTACGGCAGACCGCCGGGCGGCGGGCGGTCCTATCGGGCAACGGTGCACATCAAGGATCCGGCCTTGGCGGCGCGGTCCCTTTCGGTGGCGCTGCAGACCAGCGGAGGCGCGCCGGTCAGCGCCGCCACCACGCGTGCGGTCGAAGATGCGATCCTGTCGCGGGCGCGCCAGCTGCGGATCGCGGACAACAAGCTCTAGCAACCCGCAGAAAATCACAATATTACCACGCCGGGCCCCTGCCCGGCGTTTTCATTCACGAAGGACCGCATGATGTCGCGTTACTCGGCCAACGAAATCGAAGCAAAATGGCAAGAGGCCTGGGACAAGGCCGGGATCTTCACCGCCAAACGCACGGCGGACAAGCCGAAATACTATGTGCTGGAAATGTTCCCCTATCCGTCGGGGCGCATCCACATGGGGCATGTGCGCAACTATACCATGGGTGACGTGATCGCGCGCTACAAGCTGAGCACCGGGCACAACGTGCTGCACCCGATGGGCTGGGACGCTTTCGGGATGCCGGCGGAGAATGCGGCCATGGCCATAGGTGGCCACCCCAAGGACTGGACCTATGGCAACATCGCCGACATGCGCGCGCAGATGAAGCCGCTGGGCCTGTCGATCGACTGGTCGCGCGAGTTCGCAACCTGCGACCCGGAATATTACGGCCAGCAGCAGGCGCTGTTCCTAGATATGCTGGATGCGGGGCTGGTCTATCGCAAGAACGCCGTGGTCAACTGGGACCCGGTGGACATGACCGTGTTGGCCAACGAGCAGGTGGAAAACGGCCGCGGCTGGCGCTCGGGCGCGTTGGTGGAGCGACGCGAGCTGACGCAGTGGTTCTTCAAGATCTCGGCATTCGCCGAAGAGCTGCTCGAGGCGCTGGATACGCTCGAGAACTGGCCCGCCAAGGTGCGCCTGATGCAGGAAAACTGGATCGGCAAGTCGCGCGGGCTGGAATTTGCATTCGAGCGCACCGACGGCGGCGCGCCCATCACCGTCTATACCACGCGGCCCGACACGCTGCTGGGGGCCTCGTTCGTGGGCATCTCGCCCGATCACCCGATCGCCAAGCAGCTTGAGACCGAGAACCCCGAAGTCGCTGAATTCGTTGCGGAATGCCGCAAGGGCGGCACCACGGAAGAGGCCATCGAGACCGGCGAGAAGCTGGGTTTCGACACCGGCATCCGCGTCAAGCACCCGCTGGACCCGAACTGGGAACTGCCGGTCTGGATCGCGAATTTCATCCTGATGGATTACGGCACCGGCGCGATCTTCGCCTGCCCCGCGCACGACCAGCGCGACCTGGATTTCTGCCGCAAATATGACCTGCCGGTGATCGACACCTTCTTTGCTCTGGATGACGACACGCCGGTGGACAAGATCGCTTTCGTCCCGCCGAAAGAACAGAAAGTGCGCTGGGTCAACCATTTCGCCGGTCTGACCGAGGCCACCGGACAGGAAGCCATCGACGCGACCATCGCGTTTGCCGAGAAAGCCGGCTGGGGCAAGGGCGTGACCAAGTACCGCCTGCGCGATTGGGGCCTGTCGCGCCAGCGCTACTGGGGCTGTCCGATCCCGGTGGTGCATTGCGACGATTGCGGCGTGGTGCCCGAAAAGAAGGAAAACCTGCCGGTTCGCCTGCCCGACGATGTCACTTTCGACAAACCGGGCAACCCGCTGGACCGTCACCCGACCTGGCGCGACTGTGCCTGCCCGTCTTGCGGCAAGCCGGCCAAGCGCGAAACCGACACGATGGACACGTTCGTCGATTCGTCGTGGTATTTCGCCCGTTTCACCGCCCCACGCGCGGAAACGCCGACCGATCTGGCCGAAGCCGAATACTGGATGAACGTGGACCAGTATATCGGCGGCATCGAACACGCGATCCTGCACCTGCTGTATTCGCGGTTCTTCGCCCGGGCCATGCATCTGACGGGGCATCTGCCGAAAAAGGCGATCGAGCCGTTCGACGCGCTGTTCACCCAGGGCATGGTCACCCATGAAATCTATCAGACCCGCGACGACAAGGGCCGCCCGGTCTATCACCTTCCCGAGGAAGTCGAGGACGGCAAGCTGAAGGCGACGGGCGAGCCGGTCGAGATCATCCCCTCGGCCAAGATGTCGAAATCGAAGAAGAACGTGGTGGACCCGGTCAGCATCATCTCAGCCTTTGGGGCGGATACGGCGCGCTGGTTCGTGCTGTCCGATTCGCCGCCCGAGCGTGACGTGGAATGGACCGCCGCCGGCGCCGAGGCCGCGCACAAGCACCTCAGCCGCGTGCATCGCATCGTGTCCGAGATCGCCGCATCCGACGCCCCGGCCAATGCCGAGGACGAAGCGCTGCTGCGCGAGATGCACAAGACCATCCATGACGTGACCGGCGGGGTCGAATCCTTCGGCTTCAACGCCTCGATCGCCAAGCTCTATGCCTTTACCAACACGCTGGCCAAATCCAAGGCGGGCGCGCAGGCCAAGCGGCAGGCGGCCAAGACGCTGGCGCAGCTGATGTCGCCGATGACCCCGCACCTGTCCGAAGAGCTGTGGCAGATGCTGGGCGGCGAAGGGCTGGTGGCGCTGGCGCCCTGGCCGGTGGCGGACGAGTCGATGCTGGTCGATGACACCGTCACCCTGCCCATCCAGATCAACGGCAAACGCCGCGCCGAAATCAGCGTGGCCAAAGATCTGGACAAGACGCAGGTTGAAAAAATCGCGCTCAGCACCGAAGCTGTGCAGAAGGCGCTGAATGGCGCTGCTCCGAAGAAGGTGATCGTTGTTCCGGGCCGGATCGTGAATGTCGTTGTTTGACCGCAGAAAACTGATGCTGCCGCTGGCCGCCTGTGCGTTGGCGGCAGCCTGCGGGTTTCAACCCGTCTACGCGCCGGGGGCGGCGGGGTCCGCTCTCTATGGCAGAGTCGCGGTTTCGGCCCCGGACACGGTCGAAAGCTATCTGCTGGTGCAGAATCTGGAACAGCGGCTGGGGCGCAGCGCCGGTTCGGCCAAGGATTATAGGTTGAACGTGAAGGTCACCACCGCAACCCGCGGGGCAGCGATCACCACGACCAACGAGACCAACCGCTATACAATAGATGGGCGCGCGAATTTCACCCTGACCTCGGCTGAAACCGGGCAGGTCGTCGCGTCGGGCACCGTGACCGATTTCGTGGGTTACTCGGCATCGGGTTCGACGGTCTCGACCCTGGCCGACGAGCGCGACGCAAAGGATCGCCTGATGGTCATCCTGGCCGATCAGATCGTGACCCGCTTGTATTCCACACCGGAACTGGCTTCATGAAGCTTTCGCCACGCGAGGCTGACGGGTATTTTTCCAAACCGGACCCCGACAAGACGGGCTTGCTGATCTACGGCGCCGACGCGATGCGCGTGGCGCTGAAACGCCAGCAGGTTCTGGCCGCGCTGCTTGGCCCTACCGCCGAGGAAGAGATGCGCCTGACCCGGATGCCCGGCGCCGATCTGCGCGGCGACCCGGCCATGCTGCTGGACGCGGTCAAGGCGGTCGGGTTCTTTCCCGGCCCGCGTGCCGTCTTTGTCGAGGAGGCAACCGACTCCGCCGCCCCTGCGATTCTGACCGCGCTCGAGGACTGGGCCCCGGGCGACGCGCAGATCATCGTGACCGCGGGCCAGCTTAAGGCCAGTTCCAAGCTGCGCAAGGCCTTCGAGGCCCATCGCAACGCCTATGCGGTGGGCATCTATGACGACCCACCCAGCCGCGCCGAGATCGAGCGGTCATTGGCACAGGCTGGCCTGACCGATATCCCGCGCGATTCGATGGCGATGCTAGGGGATCTGGCAGCCGAGCTCAGCCCCGGCGATTTCGCGCAGACGCTGGAAAAGCTGGCCCTGTACAAACGCGGGGACGGCACCGCGCTGACAGTCGAGGACATCGAGGCCTGCGCCCCGCAATCCAACGAGGCCGCGCTGGACGATGTTCTGAACGTGGTGGCCGAAGGCCGCGCGCCCGAGATCGGCCCGCTGATCCGACGCCTGCAGGCGCAGGGCACCAACCCGGTGACGCTGTGCATCGGCGCCACGCGGCATTTCCGTACTCTCTATGCCTGCGCTTCGGACCCGGGCGGCGCGGCCCAGGGCATCGGCAAGCTGCGTCCGCCGATCTATGGCAAGCGGCGCGACCGCATCCTGCGGCAGGCGCAGGCCTGGGGGGCGCAGAAACTGCAGACCGCACTGACCGTGCTGACCGATACCGACCTGTCGCTGCGGTCGGCCGGGCAGACCGCGCCGGCCATGGCGCTGGTCGAACGGGCGATGATCCGCATCGCCATGCTGGCCCGGTCACGCTGACGTGACGGGGCGTCGGGCTTGACGCACCGCCCTGCGCCACCAACCTGTAGGTCAGCCAATACAGGAGCACGGCATGTACAAACTTTATGGACGCGTCCACAGCCGCGCTTCGCGGGTGATCTGGCTGCTCGAGGAATTGGGCCAGCCCTATGATTTGATCCCGGCAGGGCCGCATGATCCGCAGGTTCTGGCCCTGCATGAATCCGGCAAGGTGCCGGTTCTTCAGGTCGGCGATGCCGTGCTCTCGGACAGCGTGGCGATCATGACCTATCTGGCCGACAAGCACGGGGCCTTCACCTATCCGGCCGGAACCCTGGAACGGGCCGAGCAGGATTCGCTGGTCAACGCCATGCTCGAGGAATTCGATGCGCCGCTGTGGCTGGCTACCCGGCACGCATTCATCCTGCCGCAGGACAAACGTGTTCCGCAGGTGGTCGAGGTCGCGAAATGGGAATTTGACCGCAGCTTCCAGCGCATGGGCCGCCGCTTCAAGGGACCGTACCTGCAAGGTGACAAGATGACGATTGCCGACATCCTGTGCGTCCATTGCATGAGCTGGGCCAAAACCGCCGATTTTCCGATGAATTCGGATGTGCTGAAAGCCTATGGCAAGGACCTCCGCGCGCGGCCGGCCTATCAGAAACTGGGCGAGCTGGCCAAAACCGCCTGAGCGCTCAGCCAGTCTGCGGCCGCACGCCCGGCCCATCGCCCGGTGGCGAAACAGCCGGTCAGAAGGTAGCCGCCGGTCGGTGCTTCCCAATCCAGCATCTCGCCGGCACAGAACACGCCCGGCAGCGCCTTCAGCATCAGGCCATCGGTCAGCCCGCTGCGCATGACGCCGCCCGCGGTCGAGATCGCCTCGTCCATCGGGCGCAGTCCCGCGTGGCGCACGGGAAGCGCTTTCAGCAGCCCGACCCAGTCGGCCCGGGTCACGACCTCGCCTTTGGTCATTTCGTGAAACAGCGCCACTTTCTGCGCTGGCAGGCGCAAGCCGTTTTTTAGCCACCGGCTGAGCGTGGTTTTCGCGCTGGTCGCGGCGAGGCGGCGGCGCAGTTCTTCCTGCGGCAGGTCCGGCACCAGATCCACACGTAACGGCAAGCCCGCGCGCAGGGCCGGGGTCAGCGGGTACAGCCCACCCCCTTCAAGCCCTTTCTCCGAGATCACCGCCTCGCCCCGGCTGATGCGATCGCCCGCCATCCACCGCACCGATTTGAGTGCCCGGCCGAAATGCGGCGTCATGTGCGGGCTCCAACCCATCGCCAGCGCGGCATTCGACGGCGCGAAAGGCGCCAACGGCACCCCCTTTTCCGCCAGAACCGGCGCCCAAGCCCCGTCCGAGCCCAGCCGCGCCCAACTAGCGCCGCCAAGCGCCAGCACCGTCGCCCCGGCCGCGACCCGTTGCCCGCCGTCGGGCGTGTCGAACACCGCCGCCGCGCCGTCCCAGCCAAGCCAGCGCCAGCGGGTGCGGATCACACCCCCCATCCCGTCCAGCCGCTCCAGCCAGGCCCGCAACAGCGGCGAGGCCTTCTTGGCGCGGGGGAACACCCGCCCGGTCGAGCCAGTAAACAACTCTTGCCCCAGACCGCGCGCCCAGTCCTGCACCATTCCGGCATCGAAATCGGCAAGCATCGGACGCAGCCAGTCCGCCGCCTGTCCATAGGCCGGCAGCAGAGTCTCGAACGGTTCATCCTTCGTCAGGTTCAGGCCCGATTTGCCCGCCATCAGGAACTTGCGCGCGACCGATGGCTTGGCCTCGGCCACCAGAACAGCATGCCCGGCCCGCGCCAGTTCCTCGGCTGCCATCAACCCGGCCGGACCCGCCCCGATCACCAATGCCTGCGCCATATCTTTCCTCTTGTCCCGGGCCGGGCCCGGGATAAATCTAGCCTCGCCATGACCGAGGACTGCCCCATCTGCCCGCTCTGCGACCGCCCGATCCCTGACGGGACCGGCAGCCTGCACCATCTGATCCCAAAACTCAAAGGGGGCAAGGGCGGTCCCACGGTTCTGCTGCACGGAATCTGCCACAAGGAAATTCACGCCACCCTGACCGAAGCCGAGCTGGCCCGCAGCTACAACTCGGTCGCGGCATTGCGCGGCCACCCCCGGCTGTCGCGGTTTCTGGACTGGGTGCGCAAACGCCCGCCCGGGTTCCAGTCGAAAGTGCCCGGAAAGCGCCGCAGCCGCTGATCAGGCGGGCACGAACACCGTGCCATGCGCGGCACGGACGGGTTCGGTCAGCCCTTCGATGCCGATCCCGCGCAGGTCGGGCGTGGGTACGACGACGGCACCGGGAATGTGCTGAAACTCCAGCGTGGTATAGGGCCGTCGCCACAGCCATTCGCGATTGCCGACGGCCCAGAGGTCAGGGCTGGGCGGTCGCTCCTGTGTGAAGGCATAGAAGTGCAGGTCGAACCCGTGCGGGGTTACATCCTGTATCGACAGAAGCCGCATCCCAAGGCTGCGACAGATCGCATCCTCGGCCTGGATGTCGCCGGAGCGTAGGGTGATCTGGCCCACGCAGGCCCGGTCGAACGGCGCCTGCACGGGGTCGGCCTTCGGGCGGTTGCATTCGAAATCATGTTGCAGCAGTTCGATCGCAAACCCCTCGGGATCGGTGAGATGGCTCAAATAGCCGATGTCCAGAAACTGCGCCGGTAGGCTGACCTTGACCCCCCTTCGCCGCAGCCAGTCCGCCGCCCGGTCCACGTCAGGCAAGGTGATGCCGATTTTCCAGTACCGCTGCCCACGATCCGCGACATACCCGCCCCCGCCGGGCTGCAACACGATTTCCGCACCCCGGCCAGGGTAGCCGACCCGCCAATCCGCCCCGTCACGGCGCGACACCATGCCCAGCGCTTGGCGGTAGAACTCCGCCAGCCCGGCCGGGTCCGCCACGCGCAGATGCAGGGCGGCCAGCCTCATGCGCACATCCCGGCGATTCCGCAGGCGACATCAGGATCTGCCGCCAGGCTGTCGGAAACCAGCTCACGCGCGGTCTGCAACAGCATGTCGCGGGCCACCACCCGGTCGACCAGACCAAAGGCCAGGGCCTCGTCGGCCGTGATCTTCTGCCCCGCCATCAGGATCAGCTTGGTCCGTGCCGGCCCGATCAGCGCCTTCATGCGCAGCACGTCCGACGGCTGCGGCAGAAACCCCAGCCGCATCACCGGATAGAAGATCTTGGCCTCGGGCACCGCGATGCGCAGGTCGCAGGCCAACGCCATGCCGTTGGCTCCGCCCGCCATCGTGCCGTTCAGCGCGGCAACGGTCAGGCAGGGCAGCGCGGCTATGGCGCCCGACAGACGTTCCCATAGGTCCGAGGTGGCCAGACCCGCCCGCGCCTCGTCCAGATCGGCACCGGCGCTGAAGACCTTGCCGGCACCCGTCAGGATCAAGGCCCGCGCCTCGGTCGCCGCCTGGGCGATATCGACCAGTTCGGCCAGCATCGCCCCGGTCAGCGCATTGGCCTTGCCGGGATTGTTCAGCACCACGGTCCACAGGCCGTTTTCCTTGGTCAATTCGATCACGTCAGGCCGACCCTCTTGCGGATGTCGTCGCGGCGCAGAGAAATCTCGGTGCCCAGAAATTCGTCGGCGTCGGCCGAGCACATCCACAACAGCGCGCGGGCTGGCCAATCGGCGGGGATATGATCTTCCCATTCAAGCTGGCTGACCGGGTTGATGCCGCTGGCCTTGATCGTCCGCTGCATGTCGGTGGCCACCGTGCCCGGCGACAGGCCCATCGCGCGGATGCCGTGATGGGACTCTTCCAGATGCAGACACTCGGTCAGCATCTTCGCGCCCGCCTTCGAGGCGCAATAATGGCTCCAAGCCTCGACCGGGTTGGACGCAGCGCCCGACGAGACCGTCAGCACAGTTCCGCCGCCTGCGGCCCGCATCACCGGCAGCACCGCGCGCATGCCGTGGAACACGCCCTTGAGATTGATGTCGATGGCCCGACCCCAATCCGCCGGATCAGCCTTGGCCAGATGCGAAATCGGGTCGATCACCCCGGCATTGCCGATCAGCACGTCCACCCCGCCAAAGCGATCGACGCAGGCGGCCACCGCCTGATCGACCTGCGCGAAGTCGCTGACATCGCAGGCAATCGCGAGTGCCTGCCCCCCCAACTCGGCGGCCAGCGCGTCGATCTGCGCGCGGCTGCGCGCCACCAGCGCGACATTGGCCCCGGCCGCGGCAAAAACGCGCCCCGCCTCGGCCCCGATGCCGCGGCTGGCCCCGGTGATCAGCACTGTTTTTCCTTGCATGGACATCCCGTAATCCTTTCGGCTTGCAATCCGTTCAAGTCCTATCGCGCAAACGGGGAAAGCGTCCACCCCTTGCCCCCTTGACGGCGTGCGCCACAGGCCCGACGATGCGCGCGAATTTCAACACGAAGGGTTCCCTTATGTCCGTTTTCCTTCGCCGCACGGGCGGCGCCGTCCTGGCCTATGTTATCGCGACGCAAGGCGCGCTGGCAGACCTGACCGTCAACGATGTCTGGTCCGACTGGCAGTCCTACATGGGCAGCATGGGCTATGCCGTCACCGGCGATCAGAGTACCTCGGGCAACGTCACCAGCATCAGGAACATGACGCTGAAGATGGAGCTGCCGGACGAGGATGGCGCGTTCGACATGGTCATCCCGGAAATGACCCTGACCGAGAATGGCGACGGCACCGTCACCATCGGCTTGCCGGAGAGCTTTCCCATGACCATCTCGGGTCAGGCCGAGGGCGAGGCATTTTCTGCCGCACTTCTGTACACTCATGACGGTCTGAACATGGTCGTGTCCGGCGCCCCCGAGGACATGACCTATGACTACGCGGCCCAGAGCCTGGGCCTGGCGCTGGGCGACGTAACCGTCGACGGCGAGACCATGCCCGAAGACAGCCTTGATCTGAGCCTGCGCCTGGCGGATCTGGCCGGCACGTCGCGCATGGTGATCGGCGAGGGGCGAACGGTCGATCAGACCTTCACCGCCGCCGATCTGACCTATGAGGTGGATTTCAACGAACCGGAAACCGGCGAACAAGGCCGGATCAACGGCAAGCTCGAGCAACTGGCCTTCGAGGGCCGGAACGTGATCCCGGCCGGGTTCAGCCTGGCGGATGTCCAGGCCGCCTATGAGGCCGGATTCGCCTTTGACGGCGCCTTCACCTATGTGGCGGGCCAGACCAGCATCGAGGGCACCAGCGAAGGCGAAGCGTTTTCGATGGCCAGCAGCTCGGACGGCGGCCGTTTCGCGGCCAGCATCGATGCGCAGCGTCTGGCCTATGACGTCGAACAGAAGAACGCCAAGCTGTCGGTCACCTCTGCCGATGTACCGTTTCCCATCGAACTTGCGATGGCCAAGGCGGGCCTGAAACTTGAGGCTCCAATTCAGGATAGCGGCGAGGTCGAACCGTTTGCCCTGGCCCTGAACCTGACCGATTTCACCATGTCGGACATTCTGTGGAGCATGTTCGACCCGGCCGGCGCCCTGCCACGAGATCCGGCGACCATCGCGCTGGACACCACCGGTACGGCCAAGGTCCTGCTGAACATCTTCGATCCGGCCGCCGCCGAAGCGATGGAGAAGGCCGACGCCGTTCCGGCCGAGTTGCACTCGTTGAAGATCAACGAGCTGCTGGTTTCGCTGGTGGGCGCCAAGCTGACCGGCAACGGCGATTTCACCTTTGACAATTCCAACGCCGAACAGACCGGCGGCATGCCGATCCCGACCGGGGTGGTCAACCTGCAACTGGTGGGCGCAAACGCCCTGATCGACAAGTTGATCGAAATGGGGCTGGTGTCGGACAACGATGCCATGGGCGCCCGCATGATGATGGGCATGATGGCGGTTCCGGGCGAGGCGCCGGACACGCTGAATTCGACCATCGAATTCAAGGAAGACGGGCAGATCCTGGCCAATGGCCAGCGGATCAAGTGAATCCGGCCTGAAAGAGCAAAAGACAGGGGCGCGGGAACCCGCGCCCTTTTTTTGGCACCGCTCCCCGCGATCAGTCGAACAGGCCCGGTTCGTGCAGCGCGGCCTGCACCGACAGATGCGTTTTTCTGGCACCCGCCGCGCCCGGACCCGGCCCGCCTTGGGGCTTGCGGGGCCGCCTGTCGAAGGCTAGGTCCAATGCAAGCAGTCGGAGGCCACATGACCAACACACTCGAAGCAATCAGCGCCCGGATGATCGAACTGGCCGCCAAAGCCGGGGCCGAGGCGGCGGACACGATCGTGATCGACGGGGCCTCGGTTTCGGTCGAGGTGCGCGGCGGCAAGCTGGAGCATGCCGAGCGCGCCGAAAGCATCGATGTCGGGTTGCGGGTCTTTCTGGGCCAGCGTCAGGCCATCGTGTCCGGGTCGGACAGCCGCCCCGAAGCACTGCAAGCCATGGCCGATCGCGCCGTGGCCATGGCCCGCGAGGCCCCCGCAGACCCTTTTTCTGGGCTGGCCGATCCCGACCAACTGGCGCGGAACTGGGACGGCGACGCGCTGGAACTTTTTGATCCGTCGCCCGCACCTTCCGCCGACGCGCTGATGCAGGACGCGCTGGCCGCTGAGGCCGCCGCCCTGGCAGTTCCGGGCGTGACGCAGGTGTCGGATGCAGCTGCCGCCTATGGGACGCATCGGGTGCATCTGTCGGCCACCAACGGATTCTCGGGCGGCTATGCCCGTAGCACCCGGTCGGTGTCCTGCGTGGCGATCTCGGGCGAAGGCACCGGGATGGAGCGCGACTATGACGGGGACAGCCGCACCTTTCAGACCGACCTGCGCAGCCCGGACGAGATCGGCCGGACCGCCGGTGAACGCGCGGTGCAGCGGGTCGGTGCGCGCAAGCCGCAGACCGGCCAGTTCCCGGTACTGTTCGATGAACGGATTTCATCCTCGCTGATCGGGCATCTTCTGGCGGCCAGCAATGGCGCGGCGGTTGCGCGCGGCGCATCGTGGCTGAAGGACAGCCTGGGCCAGCAGGTTCTGCCCGCACACCTGTCTCTGGTCGAGGATCCGCACCGCCCGCGCATTTCGGGATCGCGACCCTTTGACGCCGAGGGGCTGCCGACCGCCCATCGTGCGATCGTCGAAGACGGCGTTCTGACCGGCTGGACGCTGGACCTGTCCAGCGCGCGCAAGCTGGGCATGGCGCCCACCGGCAACGCCGCCCGTGGCGTGTCCGGCCCGCCCTCGCCCAGCAACTGGAACCTGAGTCTGACCCAGGGCACAGCGACGCGCGCGGATCTGTTGCGCGACATGGGCACCGGGCTGCTGGTGACCTCGATGATCGGATCGACGATCAACCCCAACACCGGTGACTATTCGCGCGGGGCGGCGGGGTTCTGGGTGGAGAACGGCGAAATCGCCTATCCGGTGAACGAATGCACCATCGCCGGAAACCTGCGCGAGATGCTGATGCGGATCATTCCGGCCAACGACGCGCGCCCCTATCTTTCGCGGGTGGTGCCCTCGCTGCTGATCGAAGGGATGACGCTTGCCGGAAACTGACCTGCTCCTGCTGATCGACGCGGCGCGCGAGGCCGGCAAGATCGCCACGCGGTATTCGGGTCGCGACGCCCGGCGCTGGGACAAACCGCAAGGCGCGGGCCCCGTCACCGAGGCCGATCTGGCCGTGAACGCGATGCTGGAACAGCGCCTGCCCGCCGCCCGGCCCGGCTATGGCTGGCTAAGCGAAGAAACCGAAGACAACCCCGACCGGCTGACCCGCGACCGTGTCTTCATCATCGACCCGATCGACGGCACCCGCAGCTTTGCCGAAGGTTCGAGCACCTGGGCGCATTCGCTGGCGGTGGCCGAGCACGGGCAGGTGATCGCGGCTGTCATCTATCTGCCCCTGCGCGACCTGCTGTTCGCGGCGGAGCGTGGCGGGGGCGCCACGTTGAACGGCCAGCCTATTCAGGCGACCCGGGTCCGGTCGGAATCCGAGGCCGAAGTGCTGGCCGCCAAACCCAGCCTCGACCCGCGACATTGGAAAGACGCCAGACCGCCCTCGTTTCGTCGGGCCTACCGGCCTTCGCTGGCCTACCGCATGGCCCTGGTCGCGCAGGGGCGGTTTGATGGGATGCTGACCCTGCGCCCAAGCTGGGAATGGGACATCGCCGCCGGCGAACTGATTCTGCACGAAGCCGGCGGGCAGTGCTCGGACCGTGCCGGCGACCGGTTGCGGTTCAACAATCCGAACCCGCGACTGAACGGCGTCGTGGCCGCCGGCCCCCGGCTGCACGAGCTGCTGATCCGACGGCTGGCACCGCCTGCAGACCAAGGCCTGCCGGCATGAGCAGACAGCGCTCTCTCAGCCTCGCGGCCTACCGGGTGCTGTCCTGGGGTGTACCCAGACCGCAGGATCACGGCACCCCCCCGCGCCCCGCGGGCGAACTGTTGTGGTTTCATATCGCCGACCGGCGCCGCCTGCGCGCGGCGAACGACTTTTGCCGACGGTTGCAGCAGACCCGGCCCGGACTATCGATCCTCAGAACCGCTCCGCCCGAGACAGACCTGACCGGCTGGACCTCGGACGACGCCCCTGTCGTCTGCCTTCCGGCCGAGAGGACCGGCGCGGCACGCAGCTTTCTGGACCACTGGCAACCCGATCTCGGGTTGTGGGTTGGCGGTGGGCTCATGCCCAACCTCGTCATCCGCGCACATGACGCCGGAATACCTCTGATCCTGCTCGAGGCCGAACCGGATATCCGCGCAGCGCCGGCGGCGAAATGGGTACCCGACATCGCCCGCCACACCTTCGACTGTTTTCAGGCCATCCACGTAACGTCCGAGGAAACCGCACGACAGATCCGCAGACTCGGCGTGGCGACGAACAAAGTGTCGGTTTCCCCGCCTCTGCGCATCAATCCGACGCTGCAATCTTGGCCCGAGGACGAATTGATCGAAACAACACATGCGGTGTCGGGGCGCCCGGTCTGGCTGGCGGCCTGGGTGGAACCGCGCGAGGTCATCTCGGTGCTGAGCGCGCATCGGCAGGCCATGCGGATGCTTCCGCGGCTGGCGATGGTCCTGCATGTCTCCGACCGGGGCGAGGTCGCCCCGCTTCGGCGCCGGCTCGAAGACATGGATCTCAGATGCGCCAACTGGGAAAACGGCGACCCGATCGAGGACGTGACCCAGGTGATCCTGTGCGACGACCCCGAAACGCTGGGCTTGTGGTACCGGTTGTGCCCGGTCACCTTCCTAGGGCGATCGCTCGAGCAGGGCAGCGTCGGTTGCGACCCGATCATCGCGACCGCGCTGGGGTCGGCCGTCATTCACGGCCCTTTCGTAGGCCATCATCAGGACATCTACGGCCAACTGGACAACGCCTCGGCAGCCTGCGTGATCAGAAGCGCAACCGAGCTGGGCGATACGTTGGTCGATCTGCTGGCCCCCGACCGGGCGGCCGACATGGCCTTGGCCGGTTGGGATCTGGTGACCGAGGGGGCCCCGCAGGTGGACACGCTGATCGACATGGTTCAGGACCAGTTGGACAAAGGCCGGATGGACGATGCGAGCACCTGAATTCTGGGATACCCCTCCGGACCGGACCGGTCTGCGCGCGCGCCTTCTGGCGCCGCTGGGGCGGATATACGCGCGGGCCACGGCCCGGCGGGTGGCGGCTGGGCCCGGAGTCGATCCGGGTGTGCCGGTGATCTGCGTCGGCAACCTGAATGCCGGCGGTACCGGCAAGACACCGACGGCAATCTGGGTTCTGGAGCAATTGCGCGATGCGTATCACACCCCGCATGTGGTTACCCGCGGCCATGGCGGATCGCTCGAAGGTCCGGTTCGGGTGGACCCATTGCGGCACACGGCCGCCCAGGTCGGGGACGAGCCCCTGCTGCTGGCGGCCTTCGCCGAGGTCTGGGTCGCCAAGGACCGTGCCGCCGGCGCCCGCGCCGCAGCCGAAACCGGCGCCACCGCGATCGTGCTGGACGACGGGTTCCAGAATCCTTCGGTGGCCAAGACATTCTCGATCGTCGTGGTGGATGCGGCCCGCGGCTTTGGCAACGGCCTGTGCCTGCCCGCCGGACCGCTGCGCGAGCCGGTCGATGTCGGGCTGCAACGGGCCGATCTGGTGCTGTCGCTGGGCGATCCGGCCGCGCAGGAGCGGTTCGCGCAGCTATGGGGCAACAAGCTGGGCGTTCCGCACGCAACCGGTCAAGTCACGGCGCTGCAAACCGGGATGGACTGGAGCGAGACTCCGGTTCTGGCCTTTGCTGGTATCGGCCACCCCGAGAAGTTCTTTCAGACCCTGCGCCAACAGGGCGCGCGGCTGCTGCGGGCCGAGGCGCTGGACGATCACCAGCCGCTGACGCCGGCCCTGATGACCCGGCTGGAAAACGAGGCGCGGCTGCTGGGTGCGCAGATGGTCACCACCGAAAAAGACGCCGTTCGCCTGCCGCCCGCCTTCCGCAGCAAGGTCATCACCCTGCCGGTGCGCCTGCAGGTGGATCAGGCCGACGACGTGCGTCAGCGGTTGCTGACGGCCGCGCCGCCGCCCTAGTCGTCTTCGCCCAGTTTCGGGGCGGGGCGCGACAAGTTCAGATCGGCATCCGAAAAGACGAACGGCGCGCGGATTCCAGGCACCCCGTCCAGTTCGATCTGCATGCCGCGCGCGATCACCTGCGGATCGGCCATGACTTCGTCCAACGTGTTGATCGGCCCGGCGGGGATGCCTTGCGCCTCGCAGGCGGCCAGCAGGTCGGCCTTGGCCCAGGTCGCCGTGGCGCCGTTCAGCCGTGCGATCAGGGTGCGGCGATTGGCCAGCCGGTCCTTGTTGTGCAGATATTCGGGCGCCTCGGCCATGTCGGGCAGGTTCAACACCTGACACAGGCGCCGGTACTGCCGGTCATTGCCGGTGGCGATAATGATGTGTCCGTCGGCACAGTCGAACACCTGATAAGGCGCCAAGTTCACATGTGCATTGCCCATGCGCTGCGGCACCTGGCCCGTGGTCAGATAGTTCAGCGCCTGGTTTGCCGTGACTGCCACGGCCACGTCCAGCAGGGCCATGTCCACATGCTGCCCGCGCCCGGTGCGCTGGCGTTGGTGCAGCGCCGCCAGAACCCCGGCCACCGCATAGATGCCGGTGAACACATCGGTGATCGCCACACCTGCCTTCTGCGGCTGGCCATCGGGTTCTCCGGTCACGGACATCAGCCCCGACATGCCCTGGATGATGAAATCATAGCCAGCCCGATGCGCATAAGGTCCGGTCTGCCCGAACCCGGTGATCGAGCAATAGACGAGGCGCGGGTTCAACTGGCTGAGGCTGTCATAGTCGAGCCCGTATTTCTTCAGCCCGCCGACCTTGAAATTCTCGATCACCACATCGGCGTCAGCGACCAGCGCGCGCACCTTCTCCTGCCCTTCGGGGGTCGAGAAATCGGCGATCACCGACGCCTTGCCGCGATTGGTCGAGTGGTAATAAGCCGCCGAGACATCCTGATCGCGGGTCACGAAAGGCGGACCCCAGGCGCGGGTGTCGTCACCGGCCGGGGATTCCACCTTGATGACCTCAGCGCCCAGATCGGCAAAAGTCTGGCCGGCCCAGGGGCCAGCCAGAATGCGCGCCAGCTCGACAACCTTGAGACCGGCCAGTGGCCCGGTCATCAGTTGCCCAGTTCCTTTTCGATCAGAGCCTTGAACTCGTCATAGGACTGGTTGTCGACCTTCTTTCCGTTGACGACGAAGGACGGGGTGGCCTGGATACCGTCTTTCTCAGCGTTTTTCTGGTACCAGGCGACGAGGGTTTGCGCCTTGGTACCGTCCTGAAGGCAGGCTTCAAGCTGATCATTGCTCAGCCCGGCCAGACGGCCGATCTTGCGCAGTTCTTCCACGATCTCGGCCGGGCCGCCGGCGCGAGTCCAATCGGACTGGCCCTGATAGATCAGGTCGGTGATGCCAAAGAACTTCTCGGGGCCACCGCAGCGCGCCACCATCGACGCCCAGATGCCGTAGCGGTCGAAATAGACCTCGCGGTAGATGAACTTGACCTTTCCGGTGTCGATGTACTCCTTCTTGAGCTGCTTGTACGGCCCTTGATGGAAATTCGCGCAATGCGGACAGGTATAGGACGCATATTCGATGATCTCGACCGGTGCATCCTCGGCCCCCTGAACCATCTCGACGATGCTCGAGGTGTCCAGATCGGCGCTTTGCGCTTCAGCGCTGCCGACCAGTTGTGGCACAGGCACGGTGCTTGGCGATTGGGTCAGCCAATAGCCGCCAGCGGCCACGGCGATGACCGCACAGATTGCGGTTGCGATACGGCTCATTCTCAGCCCTTTCTCAGAGATTTTTGTTTGGATAGAACGTTCCGGCCCAGTCGTTCAAGGGCAGCACGCAAGTCTTGGTCGTGAACTTCGCGCGTGACTTTGTCTGCCTCGGCAACGACTTCCGGTGCGATGGTGGGTTTCGCCTGTTTCGGACGGTGTTCGAAACTGGCCTGCCCCTCGGCAAATCCTGTGGGAGCCGTCTGGGTGATGCGGATGCGGCTGATGGCGTTGTAGCCATAGACGGCATTCACCTTGTCGCGCAGACGGTCCTTCTGCATCTCCAGCATCGGAGCCTGCGGTCCGGTAGTCAGCACGGTCAGCGTGGCGCCGAGCCCACCCTTGCCATAGCCCACCTTGACCGGCCGTGCGATGGCGGCGATGTCGGGGCCCACGATATCGGCCCAATGGGTCAACAGCCGCGACACGGCAAAGCCGCGGCTTTCACCGGCTTTCCGGATCCGATCGCTCAGCAAGGACGCGGTGCGTTTGAACCCGCGGGTGGTGGACCGTCTTGGTTGCATCTGGTTTCCAACTCCTGCGCCGCTATTGTAATGGGCGTGCATCCGGGCGCCAGCGAAACCCGACAGAGAAATGGATAAAACTTGCGTGACACCGCCACCTTCGACCTGAGCCGCGGCCTGCTTGCCTGGTACGACCGACATGCCCGCGACCTGCCGTGGCGGGTCAGCCCCGCCGACAGGGCCTCGGGCGTGCAGCCCGACCCCTATCGCGTGTGGCTGTCCGAGGTGATGTTGCAGCAGACCACGGTGGCCGCCGTGCGGGATTATTTCCTGCGCTTCACCTCGCGCTGGCCGGATGTCCGGGCGCTGGCCGCCGCACCCGACGACGAGGTGATGGCGGAATGGGCCGGGCTGGGCTATTACGCCCGCGCCCGCAACCTGCTGAAATGCGCCCGCACGGTGGTGGACCAGCATGACGGGCGCTTTCCCGACAGCCATGATGCGCTGCTGATGCTGCCCGGCATCGGCCCCTACACCGCTGCTGCCATCGCGGCCATCGCCTTTGACCGCCCCGAAACCGTGCTCGATGGAAATGTCGAGCGGGTCATGGCCCGGCTGCATGACATCCACGACCCGTTGCCGAAATCGAAGCCTCTTCTGAAGGCGAAGGCCGCCGAGCTGACCCCGGACGAACGCCCCGGCGACTATGCCCAGGCGGTGATGGATCTGGGTGCCACGATCTGTACGCCGAAGTCTCCGGCCTGTGGCATCTGCCCCCTGCGAGACCCGTGCCAGGCCCGCGCTGCCGGAACCCAGGCCGACCTGCCGCGCAAGGCGCCCAAGGCGCCGAAACCCACCCGGATCGGTCATGTCTACATCGCGCAGCGCGCCGATGGCGCAATCCTGCTGGAACGCCGCCCCGAGACCGGGCTTTTGGGCGGGATGCTGGGCTTTCCAGGCTCGGACTGGGCCGAGGACACAGCCGAGGCGCCGCCCTTTCCGGCCGATTGGACCCTGCTGCCCGCCGAGGTGCGCCATACCTTTACCCATTTCCACCTTATCCTGCGCGTCTGGACCGCCGCCGTGCCCGCGGAGGTGAACCCCGAGGGGTTGCTGGTGACGCCCAAACATTCCTTTCGCCCCAGCGACCTTCCGACCGTGATGCGCAAGGCGCATGATCTATGGCGCGGCAGTTCGACCTCTGGGAAAACGCAGCGGGCGGGATTACCCTGACGGCAGAGTTTCGGAGCCTGAACCATGATCCCGACTGACACCCTGTCGCGCTGGCAATCGGCCCTGCCCTTCTGGGTTTCCTTCCTTTTGATCCCGATCCTGTGGTTCACCGCTTTTGCCGGCGGCTGGTGGGTGCTGCTGGTGCCACTGTCTACCTGGTGGCTGTTTGCGGCGCTGGACGGCCTGACCGGGCTGAACCTTGAAAACGCCGACCCCGAAACGCCCGAGGACGCGCTGCGCTGGTACGTCCTGCTGACCAAGGCCTGGGTGCCGGTCCAGTTTTTCACGCTCTATGGCTTGATCTGGTACGCCACCCGCGCCGAACACCTGTCATCGCTGGAAAAGATCGGACTTTTCTTCGGGATGGGCGTGATCTCGGGTACGATCGGCATCAACTACAGCCACGAGCTGATGCACCAGAAGGGCCGGCTGGAACGGTGGCTGGGCGACATCCTACTGGCGATGGTGCTGTATTCGCATTTCCGATCCGAACACCTGCTGGTGCATCACCGCTATGTGGGCACGCCCCGCGACCCCGTGACCGCGCGCTACAACGAAGGGTTCCACCGCTTTTATCCGCGCGTCCTGCGCCAGTGCCTGGTGTCCGCGTTTCAGGCCGAGAAGGCCAAGCTGGCGCGCAAGGGGCTGAGCTGGACGGACCGGTCGAACCCGTTCTGGCGGTACTGGGGGCTGCAGGGGCTGATGCTGGCGCTGGCGCTGCTGCTCGGCGGATGGGCGGGGCTGGGGCTGTTCCTGGTTCAGGCGGGCACCGCGATCTGGCAGCTGGAGCTGGTCAACTATGTCGAGCATTATGGACTGACGCGCAAATACCTGGGCGACGGCAAATACGAACATGTCCGGCCGCGCCATTCGTGGAACGCCGCGCACAAGGCCTCGAACTGGCTGCTGATCAATCTGCAACGCCACTCGGACCATCATTACAAGCCCAACCGGCGGTTTCCGCTGCTGCAGAACCACCCAGCCGAGGCGGCCCCGCAACTGCCCTATGGCTATCCGGTGATGACGGTCGCGGCAATGATCCCACCGCTGTGGCGGCGCATGATGAACCCGCGGGTGCGGGCCTGGCGGCAGCAGTACTATCCCGAGATCACCAACTGGCGGCCCTACAACAGAGCAGAGCTGCCGATGCCGCGCGCCTAGAGCGTCCAGATGGTCATCGGCTGGTCGACCCCGCGGATCACCTGCCGGTCATGCCGGACGAACCCAGCCATCAGGTCGACGGCAGAATCCGCTTGCCGTAACGCCTGTTCACGCAGCTCGTCCGAGACCACGACACGGGCCCCCATCTCGCGGGTCATCGCCTCAAGCTTGGCGGCCACGTTCACCGCGTCTCCAATCACCGCGAATTCCAGCCGATTGGCGCCGATATCGCCCAGAACCACCGGGCCGAAATGCACTCCGATGCCCACCTGGATCTCTTCTTCCCCGGCCCGGCGCCGTTCCAGGTTCCACCGGTCGATGATGTCCACCATCGACCGCGCGCAGGACAGGGCGTTGACCGCGTCCAACGGGGTCGGAACCGGAGTGCCGAACGTGGCCATCAGACCGTCGCCCAGATATTTGTCCAGCGTGCCGTGATGGTGAAACACCTCGGCCTCCATTCGCGCGTGAAAGCCCCGCAGCACCTCGATCACTTCATAGGGGTCACGCCCGGCCGAAAATTTGGTGAAGCCGATGATGTCGATGAACAGAACCGCGATGTTTTCCTTGCGCACCTGCTTGAGCGGCTCGTCGTTCTGGCTCAGTTGCTCAACCACGTTGGGCGAGAAGTATCGCGACAGGTTGGCGCGTTCTCGTTCCAGCCCGGCGTTTGAGATCAACAGGCGATTGAGCCGCCGCATCGACACGCCCAGCGTGACCGCGACCATCATGAACACGATCACCTCTTGCACGCGCATCGGAACCATGAAGCTGTTTGGGTCCAACAATTCAGCCACGGCAGGATAGCCCTGCAACGCGGCGGCGACCGCCTCGCTGAGCCCGGGGATGGGCGTGGCCACCCACCAGGCGACGATCCAGCCCACCGTCCACATCAGGGCCGTCCAGCTGCCCATGGCGATCACCGTCCGCCAGGAATAGGCCAGCGTACCCGCGGCCAAGATGACGAAGAAATACTGAAAATTGTCGAACCGGTACTGCATCGCCAGTGGGCGCACATCGTCGCTGAACGGGTTGGGGACGATCATGCCCAGCGTCATGATCAGCAGATCGGCGAAAATCAACAACAGCTCGATCCGGGATTGGCCCACCCGGCCGGCGCGACGGATCAACCAGCCGTTGCCGCAGAGCAGCAGCAGGATGAAATGGTACCACATCACATCCCAGTTCGGGTTCAGAAACACCAGCAGGACACCGGTCAGCGCCATGGCGATCCAGCGGGCGCGGACGGCCAGTTCCAGCCCTTCGCGCTTGTGCCGTTCCAGCGCGGCCTCGGTGTATTTGTTGTCCAGATCGAACCTGTCCGGCGTGGTCACGAAAAACCGCCCGAACCGGGACGGGGTGGCGGCGGTGTCGGTCATTGGCTGATGCTCCCTCGCATTGTAGCGGGATATGAGGTCCGACCATCCAAACATCACCGGGCCAAAAACAAAAGACCCCGCCGGGTTCGGCGGGGCAAGGCGTGGTACCATGTGTCAGGCCACAGGCACCGGCGGTATGGGTGTGATCAGTTGTGCAGTTCGGCCCGGATCTGCTGGCGCAGCACGTCGATCGGAACCGTTTTTCCGTCGCGTTTGAAGCACCAGTACGTCCAACCATTGCAGGACGGCGCGTTTTCCAGATGCGCGCCCACCTGATGGATCGAACCCTTGATGTTGTCGCCCACCAGCGTGCCGTCGGCTCGCACCTTGGCCTTGTGACGCCGGTTCATCGAATACAGCTCTTCGCCCGGGCGCAGCATGCCGCGTTCGACCAACTGACCGAAGGGCACGCGCGGCTCGGCGCGCTTGCTGGCGCTGACCTCAAGCGCGTCACGGTCGAACTTGCGCACCTTGGCGATGCGCTTTTCGGCCACTTTGCGATAGCTTTCCTCGCGCTCGATCCCGATGAACTCGCGTCCCAGCATCTTGGCCACTGCGCCGGTGGTTCCGGTGCCGAAGAACGGGTCAAGCACCACGTCGCCCGGGTTGGTCGAACCGATCAGAACCCGGTGCAGCAGCGACTCGGGCTTTTGCGTCGGGTGCGCCTTGTCGCCGTTTTCATCCTTCAGACGTTCGTGGCCCGTGCAGATCGGCAGCACCCAGTCGCTGCGCATCTGTACGCCTTCGTTCAACGCCTTCAGCGCCTCGTAGTTGAAGGTGTATTTGGCCCCTTCCCGCTTGCTGGCCCAGATCATCGTTTCATGCGCGTTGGTGAACCGCTTGCCGCGGAAATTCGGCATCGGGTTCGACTTGCGCCAGATCACGTCATTCAGGATCCAATAGCCCGCATCCTGCAGGGCCGAGCCCACACGGAAGATGTTATGATACGAGCCGATCACCCAGATCGCCCCGTTGGGCTTGAGCAGCCGATGCGCGGCCTTCAGCCAGGCCCGGGTGAACTTGTCATAGGCGGCAAAGCTGGAAAACTGGTCCCAGTGGTCATCCACCGCATCGACCTGGCTGTTGTCGGGGCGGTGTAACTGACCCTTCAGCTGCAGGTTATACGGCGGATCGGCAAAAATCAGATCCACCGACGCCTCGGGCAGACTGTTCATCACCTCGATGCAGTCGCCGGAAAGAATCGTGTTTAATGGGAGCGCGGCCGCGCCCTGTGTCTGGGTTTTCGTCATTTCTCTGCCTCAATATCCACGGCGCTTTTGCGCTCATTTGGTTGAGACAAGGATGAGTCAAACCGGATTCGCCGTCAATTTCTTTTTTGAATCATGGGGTTACGATTTACTCTTGATACAAGATATTGTGGACGGGCTTGAACGAACGTCTATGATGTGGGGTTACCCCAAGATTTTGCAGCGCCTCGCGATGCTGTTTGGACGGATAGCCCGCATTGGTTTCCCAGCCATAGCCAGGATGCTGTTGCGCCAAATCCACCATCACCTGATCGCGCCAATTCTTTGCAAGGATCGACGCCGCCCCAATCGAGACTGACTTCGCATCGCCTTTGACCACAGCCTGCGCCGGCACGGTCAGACCCTTGGGGATCAGATTGCCGTCGATCAACACATAGTCCGGCGACGGCTTCAGCGCCGCCACGGCGCGCTCCATCGCCAGGTGCGAAGCATACAAGATGTTGAGGTCGTCAATCTCGGCCACGCTGGCCTCGGCAATGGCATATTCGGACCGGGCGCGCAGATCCGCATCCAGCGCAAGCCGCCGGCGGGCGGTCAATTTCTTGGAATCGTTCAGACCCTCGGGGACGTCCTGCGGGTTCAGAATGACCGCTGCGGCCACAACAGGCCCGGCCAGCGGGCCGCGCCCCACCTCGTCCACGCCGGCGATCCTAGCGTAGCCTTGCGCGATCAGCGCCTGTTCCAGTTCGAAATTCGGAGTCGTCATGCCATTGGCAAACCGTGTTTCGCCCCGATCCGCAAGACAAAAGAAGGGGGCGATCGGCGCCGCCCCCTTCCCGCACGGCGCGTCTGACGGCGCCGCTCCTGCTCGAAACGTATTACTAGTAAACCACGCGGTATCCCTTCTGGCGCAGACAGGCCGGCTCGTACGCACGCTCGACCTTCTTGCCGTTCCAGAATCCAACCTTGCACTGTTGCGGCAGGCTGGCCGAATAGTCGTAGTGCTTGTCCAGGCATTTCGTCGCCAAGAGCGGCCGCTCTGTGGAATAGTGCTTGAAGACCCGCAGGCACTGCTGCGGCAAGTCATAGCGCGCAACCCGGGGCGGCAGAGGGCGCACATGGTGTGGACGCCGGACAGGTGGTTGCACTTTTGGCGGGGTGTAGATGTGATTGTAGGTACGGGTGACCGTCTTGGGCCGTTTCTGTTTGTCGAAATGATTGATGGCCGCGCCAAGCAGGGCAATGGCGGCAAGACCGCCCAGGATGTCATGGGCATCGGCAGCCCGCGCCTTCGAGGCCGAAATCCCGGTGATGGCAATGGCGGTCGACACGACCAGGGCGATGAATTTCTTGTGCATCGGACACGTCCTTTCGGATGAACTGTGTGGCCGCGTCTGCGACCGTCGGAAGTGATGCACCATCCTTGCCGCCGGCCCTGCAAGACAGGCAATATCGGCCCGGTGATATCCGATATCATTGGTGTAACCCCCCTGAGATATTGAATATCGCACCAAGCCATGCGCAGGATACGGCCCATGAGACAGATCCTCTCTTTCCTGGCGGTTTCCACGCTGCTATCGCTTCTCGCCACCACTGCGGCGGCAGAGTGCTATGCCGACTACAAGGCCAAACAGGACAACCCGCTGCGCCTGCACTATGGCGTGATGGAGGTCCCGGTCTGCCAGCCGGGGCCAGCCAGGCAAGAGATTGCAAAGCGGCTGAAAAAGTCGGGCTGGACGCTGCTGAACGTCATCTCGGTCTTTGGCCCCGAGGGTCTGGATCAAAGGAAGGAAAATGCCGGAAAATTCTTTCTCCGTTTCTGAGGCGCGGCGTTCTGGGGCCCGGCTGGTCGGTTTTGGCATCGCGGCGATCGTCCTCATCCTGATCACGGCGGCAGCCTTCCTGTTCTGGACGCTTCCGGACGCTAACGCCTTCAACGCGCGGGTCGAGCGGCTGTTCGTCGAAAGCGATCTGACCACCCAAGCCGAGATCCGCCTGCTGGAAATCCTCGCCCAATCGGGGACCGCCTTTGCAGACACGCTGGCCAGCTACCGGATGGTGATCTTCGTGCTGCTGGTATTTGCAACCGCCATGCTTGTGGCCGCGCTGGTCTTTCTTGTGATGCTGACCGCACTGAACCGCCGCATGGCCCAGATCGAACGCACCGGCATCCAGGTGACCTCGCTGCTCATCAGCCGCGAGGAAAACACGGTGTACCTGAACAACATGGATTTCAAACTCACGCCCGCCGCCATGGAGACCCTGTCGGTGCTGGCCGAATCGCGGCTGGACGACGAAGTTCTGTCAGGTGCCCAGATCGAAGCGATGATCTCGGGCCGAGACGCCAGCGATTGTGACGAAGCCGCTGGTGCGACCCGCATCAAGCGGCTGCGCGACGCGCTGGGCAACCAGATGGTCAGCGAGTTGCTGGTGAAGAACATCGCCAAAAAAGGCTATATGCTGTCGATCGACAAGGACGTCATCAAGATGGTCTGACGGGCTCGGGTCCCGACCGGTAAAATCTGCGTTGCCCCCCTTGGAAAACCGCCGTGTAGGGCCCATCCTTTAGAAACCCGGCACGGGAGGTTGCTGATGAACGTCCACGCCCCGCCCGAAACCAAAGGCTATGAAATCGCGATCGAGCGGCTGACAGGGCGCGTCGCGATCTACCGCGACGATCTTGTTCTGGCCGAAAGCACCAATGCAAAGATCATGTATGAAACGCGGCTGGCACCGGTCATCTATGTGCCGCGCGAAGACGTTTGCGTCGACCTCGGCCCCGAGACCGATCTGCAGACCTTCTGCCCGTTCAAAGGCACCGCCACCTATCATGACGTGATCCTGGGCGACGAACGGCTGTCCAATTCGGTCTGGGCCTACGAGGATTCGCTGCCCGAAAGCGAGGCCATCCAAGGCCATATCGGTTTCATGCCCGAGACCTATACCCACATCGACCTTGGCGAAAACCAGCTGCGCAGCGTACAGGACGGCAACATCAGCGGCCCCTTGATCGATTGGCTGATGCGGGGCGCCGGCACGATTCGAACACCCGAAGCCTTCACCAAGGCGCTGGCCGAGAACATGCAGCAGCATGGAATCGCAATCCAAAGACTCAGCGTACTAGTCTGGTCGCTGCACCCGCTGATCGCCGGCAAACACTATATCTGGGAGAAGGGCGCCGAAGAGATTTCGACCAATGTTCCCACCTATGAAATCCATGACCACCCGGCCTTCATCAACAGCCCGCTGCGGCATGTGTCGAACGGTCTGGGTGGCGTCCGGCAGCGGTTGACCGATGCCAACCCGCGCCACAGCTTCCCGATCATGGAAGACCTGCGCGCCAAGGGCGGCACGGATTATGTCGCCATGCCCCTGCCGTTCTCGGATGGTCGCATAAATGTCCTGACCCTGACCTGCGACCACCCGGATGGGTTCACGACCGAGAACCTCGGACTGGTCTTTGAATGCGCCTCCGTCATCGCCCGTTTCTACGAGGTCTTCACCCAGCGCGAAAACGCCCAGGCCCTGCTCGAGACCTATGTGGGCAAGCGCACGGGCGCCCGTGTTCTGGGCGGCGACATCCGGCGCGGTGACGGCGATGACATCGATGCCGCGATAATGTTCTGCGACCTGCGCAATTCAACCAGTCTCGAGGAAAAACTGGGACGGTCGGCCTACATCACCTTGCTTAACGCGTTCTTCGAAACCGTCTCGGGGATCGTGCATGCAAATGGCGGCGAGGTTCTGAAATTCATCGGCGACGCCGTACTTGCGGTCTTTCCCGCCGGAGACGAACCCGCACGGGCGCGGTCAAACGCACAACGCAGCGCCATCAAGATCGTCGAGCAATTGGCCGAACTGAAGGCATCCGATGCTGACCATCATTGCGACTGCTCGATCGGCATCGCCTATGGTCGGGTCACCTACGGCAATGTCGGCTCGCGCGAGCGGCTGGATTTCACCGTGATCGGCCGGGCCGCGAACATCGCCGCTCGGCTGGGAGAATTGGGCAAGACCAATGGCCACCGCATCCTCGTGTCAGAGGACATCGCACCCGAATGCGCCGACGTCGTGCCGCTGGGGCCGCTCAAGCTCCACAATGTCTCGCGCCCCGTCACCTGCTTTGCCCTGCATACTCCGGCCGAAGCTCTCCTTGGCGGTTGAGCCGGCTTGTACAGCGCGGCGTCAGAAGCATCCGCAAGGGACGCAACTAACCCGCCTCCGGCTGGCCAGCAGCGACCCCGAAACCGGGTCACGCCGATCCGCCCAGCAAGATCAAAGCCGTTTGCGCCGGCGAAATCGTGCTTTGCAGATCGGCGATCTGACGGCGCGCCAGATAGGTGTCGGTCAGGGTTTCCACCGCCGCGTCCGAGGAGAACTGCGACAGGTCACCGGACCCGGTCAAACCCGACAGTTTGTCCCGGAAAATCTCCAGTTGCTTGTCGATATCCAGCTGCCCGAAACTTGATGGCAACCCCAGCGCGGTTTCCATCATGCTGCGCAACGGCGGCAAACTCATCAAGTCGTACCATTTCTTTGTTTCGCTTCCCGACTGCGACGCGAGGTCCTGCAAGGCATGCTGTGCGAAAAGCGCGATCCGCATGGAATCGTCCGTTTCACCCACCGAGGTTTCGAACCGGGACACGATGCTTCTCTGGGCGATCTGCTCCATATCCGTGATCAGGACCGTTTTTTTCACCTCACCTGGCCCCAGTCCGAACGCCTCTGAAAACTCGCGGTACCGGCTGTCGGCAAGGCGGTTGGCAAGAGCGTCATCGGCGCTGGTTCCGTCGGACAGAACCTTCTGGATGAAATACCGGTTGTCCAGGTCGTCCTCCAACCCGAAGGCACCCAGAGCAACGCTCAAAAGCCGACGATCCGAAACCAGGTCTTCGGCGGACTGCACGTTGCGGATATTCTCTAAAAAATACTGCGTGTCCCGCTCGTTCACGGCCGAAGACGAAAATGCCTGCAACTGGGCATCATAGGTGCGTTGCAAAAAGCGCCAGCCGACCAACCCGCCAGTTGGTATGACCGGCTGAAAGGTCATTGGCGGTAGGCCAACAAGCGTTCTTCACGCGGCAAAAGCGACCGCAACGCCTTCAGGCACTTGTAATATTGCTCGGCCACCAGGGCTTCGGTTGCCTGCCCCAGTACGCGGCGGCTGTCAGGGTCGGTGAAGACCTGGCTCAATTCCTCGATGCGTCGCAAGAGCTGTTGGCGTGCCTGAGCGGCATCCAGATCTCCCGATAGGACCAGTTGCGCCGCATAGCACACCCGGCGGACGGGCGTCGTGGCCTCATTGGGATGGATGGCGTCCCTCAGTCGCAGAACGTTTGCATCCGGCGTCAGGATGGAAAACCGACTGCGCCGGTCTCCGTTTTCGATCACCACGCCGTTCACCAGAACGCGCTCTTTTGGCGCCAGCTTCAGAACAAGGCCCGCCATTACGAAGCACCCATCTGACGCAGGCCGCGCAGCACCGCAAGATTGATCTCCAGCAGCGGCTCAATCCCGGCCTTCCTCGCAAGAACCTGACCGGTGTGCTGTTCGGTGAATTCGGCCAGATAGAATATACGCGCCCGCAGGTCATTCGGCAGGGCATTGTCTGAGTCCGCGACACCGTTTGCCAGAACCGACCAAAGCCTGCGATTGTCGTGCAGGGCCTGAACAAAACCCGAAAAATCCGATGCCTTTCGCGCCGCGGCCGCTTTCAGACGATGGGTGATTTTCGAAATTGCCTCGTACTCGGTATCACGCGGGGTGCGGGTCGGAGCGGCAGACTGCGCGTAGGCGCGTTGAGCAAGCGTTTGCAGTGTCACTTGAAATCCTTCCAATTGGCCGACTGGGTCTGGCGGTCAGAACCGGGGCGCGTGGATTGCGCCCCGGGATTGCTTTGGGATCAGCGGAACAATGACAGGATCGACTGCGGCGCCTGGTTCGCAATCGACAGCGACTGCGTCGCCAGCTGCTGCTGCACCTGCAGGGCCTGCAGACGGGCCGAAGTTTCTTCCATGTCGGCGTCCACCAGCGAGCCGATGCCCGATTTGAACGAGTCCGTCAGGTTCGAGATGAACTCCTTCTGGGTTTCGATCCGACCCTGCGCCGAGCCGAATGCCGCCGACGCGTCGATCGCGGTGTCGATCAGGGTCTCGATGGTGCCCAGGGCCGCAGCGGCGCCCGCGCTCGTCGAGACATCGATCGAGGACAGCGCGCCAAGCCCGCCGGACCCGGCATTGGTGAACTGGGCCGAAACGGTGACGTCGCGATCTGCGTCAGCCCCTGCCGCGGCGGTGCCGGTCACGAAGGTCAGGGTGCCGGGCGCGCTGGAGTCATAGTCGATGGCCACGCCGGTGATGCCCAGCGCGTCAATCTGGTTCTTCAAGCCGACTGCGACAATCGCGTCAGTATAGGCCGAGTCGTAAGTACCCGACGGATCGAGATCGCCGGCCTGGACGGTGTAGGACGCGACCTTGTCACCGATGGTGATCGTCACCTTGTCGCCGGCGGCGAAGTTGTCGGTCGAACTGTCGATCACGATATCACCGGTGCCGCCAGCCTTGTCCATGGTAAAGCCCGCAGCATCGTTGTCGGTCGTGGCGTTGTCCGACCCGGCCAGAACGCCTTTGCTCGAATAGCCTCCGGTCGACAGGTTCTGACCGTTCACGGTAATCGACGACGCAGTCACCGCCCCGGTGCTGTCGCGGTCCAGCGACGCTAGAATCGATGCCGTGCCGGCCGATCCATCCACCAGGTTCAGCCCGTTGAACTGGGCCGCGCCGACAACCGATGCGATCTGATCGCGCAGGGCGCTTACGTCATCGTTGATCTTGCTGCGATCGACGTTGTCCTCCTGAGCCGCCACGATCTTGTTTTTCATCTGGGTCAGCAGATCGGTTACGGTTTCCGACGCGTTCCGAGCCACGGCCACGGTCGATTCGCCCAGCGCCAGACTGTCCTTGATGGCGTTGAAACCGTTGACGTCGGACTCCATCACCTTGGAGATTGCCCAAACCGCCGAATTGTCCTTGGCCGTTGCCACGTCCTTGCCGGTCGAGATCGCGTTCTGGGTGGCGGCCAGGTTCTTGTTGACCGATTTCAGGGTTTGCAGCGCAACCATCGCGCCGTTGTTTGTCAGAATGCTGGACATGCTTTTCATCCTTTGTTCGTTCGGGCCTTCTTCGCCCATTGACACCCCGCCGGGATCGGCGGGCCAAATGTCGTTCTGACCTGTGCGAGGAACCTTGCGGCCTTCGCGCCACCCGTCTTGCAGGTGCCGGACCACTATCGGGTTTGATCTCCTAACGGAGTGCTAAAGCGCGCCCGTGGAAAAAAACGCATTTGAATCAAATGTCATCACGCCCGTTTTTCAAGCTTGGCCGCATGCCGCACCGCGTGACCGGTCCGCTGACCGTTGGCGTCATATGTGGTGAACTCCTGACGCACCTTCCGCAGTTCCGCCATGCGGTCGGCTACGGTCCGGATCCCTTCGGCCGCGCTGCTCAACAGGCTCTGGTTTCTATTGACCTTCGCCTGAAGCCTGATCAGATCGTCACTGTCCGACACCTCCAGCGCGTTCAGGTCCTCGATCAACTGCTCCTTTCGCGGCAGCATCTGGCTCAGCCGCTCCAGGTCACCCTCGAGCAAGGCCGACCGTTCCTGATCCAGAATCTCCTCAAGCGCCTGGGCTTGAACGCGCCGGTTATCACTTTGCATCGGTTTTCTCCATCATTGCAGTGCACAGGATTTCCGAAAGCCCGATCCCGCCGGCCCGGGCCATCTGCAGTGCTTGCTGCTGAACCAGAAAGGACGAGAACTGGTCTTCGCCCGCGCCGCCACCAAAGGATTGTCGCGCCTGCCCCATGCCGGCGGCCTTCAACATCTCTGCAAGAAATGTCGCCTCCAGCTCGACCGCGGCGGCCTTGAGCTTGGTCCCCACGTCCGGGCGGGCTGTTTGGGTGAGTGCTGAAATCATCATGCGCAACTCCGAAAATTGTCAGAAACTTTCCCGATGAAAGCGAAGAGCGGTTAAAATAAACGTAACTTCCTGCGGGCAGGTTCGGATCATGCAGACGGAGCCGGAGCAAAATGCCCAACCCACTGACAGTGAGTCCCGACCAAACGGCGAAAAGCGCTGCTTTGTCGGCGTACAACACAAGAAAGGCCGAGCCTGAGAAGGCTTTTGCGGACTTCGTGGCCGAATTGCAGCCATCAGACCGGAAAAAACCGGAGGCGGACCCGATCGTCGTCCCTGACGATTTGGCGGCGCAGGACGGGGATCTGGAAATCGCCCAGGGCGAGTCGGTCAATTCGGAAGTTCTTCCGGCGATTCCGGACGACGCGGCGGCGATGCCTCCGCCCTTACCTCAGGGCCAACAGGGGTCGAAGCCGGTTCCGCACGATACGGCCACCGCACCGGGCGCTCCGGCCATCGGCGCGGCGTCCAAGACTATCAAGTCCACCATGACAGACGGCCAAGGGGTGTCGGCGGTGGCGCCTCGGACGGGGTCTTTGCAAGAAGACTCGTCCGCCACAACCGCCGAGCCGTCATCACAAACCGCCGATTCGCTTTCCTCGACCACGCGGGGCGAGACGGCCGTCCAAGCCTTGCTGCTTCGCCCCGAATCGCCTGATCGGCAACATGGCATGCGCGCCGCTTCGGAAACGCCTTGGACCGATTCGACCCAACCCAAGCCGGTTTCCGGTCAGCGCCCCATCGTAGCGCCCACCAACATGGAGGCGGCAGCCGCGTCTCTGTCGCCCAATCAATCCCATCAGCCGCTCCCGCCGGTTCAGCCTGACACGCAGGAGCCGCCTGAGGATCTGGGTGAGACGCCTCAGCTGGTGCAGCCGTCTGCCGCCCGCACCGCACATGAAAGCATGCCGCCGCCGGCCGTGCTGCATCGCGCCTCGGGCGCTGAATTGGCCAGGTCGATCGCCAGCCAGATTTCGGCATCGGTTTCCGCGAGAGCAGGAGGCGGCATCGAGCTGCAGCTCAACCCCGAAGAGCTGGGACGAATCTCGATCAGAATGATGGGTCGGGAAGACGGTATCCACCTGGTGATTGCCGCCGAACGGCCGGAAACCCTGGATCTGATGCGCCGCCACATCTCGCTGCTGTCGACCGAGTTCCAGCAACTGGGCTATGGGGGCCTTGAATTCGATTCGAATGGTGCCGCCGGCTCCGAAACGCAGGGGGAAGCGAAGCATCAAGGCGCGATTCAAACCGAGGCGGATCCCGTTTCGCCCGACCCCGATTCTCCGGTTCCACGCCGGCCCGACCCTTCGCGCCCACTCGACTTGAGGTTATGACCCATGATCAACGCCACCAACCCTGCGACGCAGACCACAGCTCAGGGACAAGCCACAACCCAATCGCAGAGTTCGGGTTTGGCATCCGATTTCGAAACCTTCTTGCTGATGCTGACCACACAGGCGCGGAATCAGGATCCGCTCGAGCCGCTGGATTCCTCCGAATATGCCGCCCAGCTGGCGCAGTTTTCGATGGTCGAACAGCAGGTCCAGACCAACAAGTTGCTGACCGGGTTGGCCGCGGCACTGAACGGCGCGAATCTCGATGAACTGTCTGGATGGGTCGGGGTTGAGGTGCGGGCGCCCGCCGCATTTCAATTTGGCGGACAACCGCGAACGGTCTTTGCTGACCCCGACCCCAACGCCGACAAGGCCGTGCTTGTCATACGCGACATCAATGGTGACGTGGTCACCCGGCTGGACGTTCCCGCAACAGACCGGCAATTCGTCTGGCCCGGTCTGGACATCACGGGCGCGCCGGTTGCCGAAGGGGCGTATACCGCCAGTCTGGAAAGCTACAAGGGGGACAATCTGCTGTCCCAGAAGCCGGCTGCGGCCTTCAGCCGCGTCGTTGAGGCGCAGTTGGATAAAGGGGGAATCGTGCTGATGCTGGACAGCGGCGCGTCACTTTCGGCGACCGAGGTCGCGGCGGTGCGCGCGAGCGCTTGAACTTGACCAATGCGCAGGCCAATGCTGGGCGCATCCGGATTCTCAGTCGAAGGGTGCCACCCTGTCCCAGCTTCTCTTGCCACCATCAGGCCTTGTCGAGCACCTTTTCCAAGGTGGCCTGATTGTCCATGGGGCCAGCTTTCAAAAGCTGTATGGCGGGCGAACCAACCGGGTGTGGAAAATCATGGACCGTGGTCGGGACAAGGTCCTCAAGCTGTATGACACGACCCAGACCAATCCGTTGTTCCGCAATGATGCACGGCTTGAAGCGGCCTGCCTGCGGGCGCTGTCAGAAACGGGTATGGCGCCTCGGCTGCGTGCTTCGGGACATTTCAGAAAGGACGGTTGGGTATTGTATGACCATGCGCCGGGCGCCCCTTGGCAGAGGGGTGTCGAATCTGTCGCCCGGTTACTACGACGCCTGCATGACATGAATCCGCCTGTTGCCGCGCCTGCCGGTCGAAACGGCAGTGCCGATCTTGCTCGCCATGGCTCGGAGATTCTGAGCCGCTGCCACGACAAGCTCCGAAAGACACTGCAGGGGCTGATGCCAGAAACAAGCGTTCCGCCAACAATTCGGATTTGCCTGATCCATGGCGACCCGGTAGCCGGCAACATCTTGACCTCGCCCTCGGGGGCGATGCTGATCGATTGGCAATGCCCTGCGGTCGGGGATCGGTGCGAGGATCTGGCCCTGTTTCTGTCACCTGCGATGCAGCAGATTTACCGCGGCCGCCCGCTGACCCACGATCAGGAAATCCGGTTCCTGCAGGCCTATGGCTGCCCGGAAACCGCGGAACGATACCGTGAACTCAAACCCTGGTACGCTTGGCGAATGGCGGCCTATTGCCTGTGGCGCGTCGAAAACGGCGCCCCGGCCTATGAGAACGGATTATCGCTGGAACTTGCGGGGCTGGCGGACGCCCGTTAGACCGGATCAAAGATCCGCCAATGCCATGACGGCATAAGCCGGCGGCATCAACAAGCGCCGCCATCGACCCAGCGGAAACCGCCCCGGCGGGCGCGCGATGGGGTCGGGGATGTTCGCATCCTGCCCCAGGACCAACTGCGCCAGGGCTCGGCCGCAAAACGTGCCCATCGCAACACCGTTGCCGTGATAGGCCAGCCCCGCGAACATGCCAGGCCGATCGGCGACCGGCCCGACAAACGGCACCAGATCGCGGGCAAGACATACCATTCCCGACCACAGATGCGTTGCCTCAACCCCGGCCCAGGACGGAAACATGCGGGCGAAATCCCGCACCACCTTGCGCCGGATCGCGCGCTCGGCCCGGGGCGAGGACATCAGACCACCGCGCATTCCGAACAGGAACCGATTGTCCGGCATCAGTCGGAAATAATGCAGCAGGTTGCGTGTATCATAGGCCATCTGGCGCGACGTCCAGCCCTGCGCCTGCAACTCGGCCTCGGACAGCGGGCGCGTGACCATGACCGTCGACTGTGCCGGCATGTAGCGGCCCGACAACCAGTCGGGCATGTCTTCGCTGGAATAGCCGTTGGTACAGATCAGAACGGTTTCGGACCGCACGGAGCCTCGCGGCAGCGCAAGTGCGAACCCGGATCCTGCGCGCCGGACATCCTGCACCGGGCTGCGCTGAAACAGGCGCGCACCCTGCGCCTGGGCGGCCATGGCAAGACCAAACAGGTATTTGCGCGGGTTCAGTGCAAACCCGACCGGGTCGGTGTATCCGCCGAAAAAGCGCCCACCCAGCCCAAGACTCGGCAGGTCACGGGTCTCGTGCAAAATACCGTCTGGCCCGGCATCGCGCCGCAGCGCCTCCATCGCCCGCGGCGTGTGGGCCAGCCGGGTCTCGCCCTGCGAATGCACATCCGCCTGAATCCCGTGCGCCGACAACAGTTGGGCAACCAGCGCTACCGCATTTGCCTCGGCTTGCGCATAGGCCTCGGCCGCTGCGGGGCCGTATCTGCGCACCATGGCGGCATGGCCCAGTTTCGACCCGCCCTTGCAGCAAAACCCGCCGTTGCGCCCCGAGGCGCCCCAGCCCGGCGTTTCCGTCTCGAACACGGCGACCGAAACGCCCTGCTGCGCCAGATGCAGCGCCGCCGACATGCCGGTGAACCCGCCGCCGACGATCGCAACGTCTACCGATAGATCACCTTCATGTACCGGCCAGTCGGGGGCCGGCACGGTTTCATCCCACCAGCACGCCGCGCGCGGGCCGGGGCCATAGGTGTAGGCAGGAAAGATCCGTTTCATTCGGTGCGCGCGGCGGCTTGTTCCTCTTGCCGCTGCCGGAGCATCGCGCGTTTCGACACCAGCGAAGCGGTGATCACGCCGACGGTGACCACGGCGATCATGATGGTCGACAGCGCGTTGATTTCGGGGCTGACCCCCAAACGCACGGCCGAGAAGATCTTGATCGGAAGGGTCGTGGCCGAGGGTCCGGATGTGAAGGACGCAATCACCAGGTCATCCAGCGACAGGGTGAAGGCCAGCAACCAGCCCGAGATCACCGCCGGCGCGATGATCGGCAGCGTCACCAACCTAAAGGCCTGCGCCGGCGAGCAGCCCAGATCCAGCGCCGCCTCTTCCAGCGACTGATCGAACGTCACCAGCCGCGAGGACACCACGACCGAAACGTAGCACATCGAAAAGGTCGTATGCGCCAGTACGATGGTCAGGATGCCCCGGTCCAGCCCGATGCCGATGAACAGCAGCAGCAGCGACAGGCCGGTGATCACCTCGGGCATCACCAGCGGCGCGTAGATCATCCCGGAAAACAGCGTGCGGCCAAAGAACCGCCCGCCCCGCACCATGACATAGGCGGCCATGGTGCCCAGAATGGTCGCCAGCGTCGACGAGAACACGGCAACGCGAACGGTGACCCAGGCCGCATCCAGAAACGCCTGGTTCTGCATAAGCTCGCCGTACCATTTGGTCGAGAACCCAGCCCAGACCGTGACCAGCTTGCTTTCATTGAAGCTGAAGATGATCAGGATCACCATCGGGATGTACAGAAACGCAAAGCCCAGCGTCAGCGAGACCGTGTTGAACCAGCTCAGCCTGTTCATTGCTCGGCCTCCGCCTGTTTCTGCTGGTTGCGCTGGAACAGCACGATCGGGATCACCAGGATCAGCAGCAGGATCACCGCCACAGCGCTGGCCACCGGCCAGTCGCGGTTCGAGAAGAACTCCTCCCACAAGACCTTGCCGATCATCAGCGTGCCCGACCCGCCCAGCAGCGACGGGATCACGAATTCACCGATCACCGGAATCATCACCAGGAAACATCCCGCGATGATGCCCGGGCGCGACAGTGGGATGGTCACCAGCCAGAAGGCCTGCGTACGCGAACAGCCCAGATCCTCGGCCGCCTCGATCAGCGAGCCGTCCAACCGATCGAGCGCGGCATAGATCGGCAGGATCATGAAAGGCAGATAGGTGTAGACGATGCCGATATAGACGGCCGTCTGCGTGTTGAGGATGGTCAGCGGGGTCGAGATGATGCCCGTCCACAGCAACAACTGGTTCAGGTAGCCTTCGTTCGACAGGATCCCCATCCATGCATAGACGCGGATCAGGAACGAGGTCCAGAACGGCAGGATCACCAGCATCATCAGCGTCGGGCGCCATTCCTCGGGCGCTCGGGCCATGCCATAGGCGATCGGATAGCCCACCAGCAGGGTCAGCGCGGTCGCGATCAGCGCGATCTTGACGCTGGACAGGTAGGCTTTCCAGTACAGGTCATCCTCTGTTAGCCAGACGAAGTTCTCAAAATCCAACTGGCTGAAGAATTCCTTGATCCCGGCCCAGCCCTGCGACAGATCAAGGGTCGGGGTGTAGGGCGGGATCGCAAGCGCGATGTCCGACAGCGAGATCTTCAACACGATGAAGAACGGCACCAGAAACAGGGCCAACAGCCAAACATAGGGAATGGCGATCAGGACCGCGCGGCGCATCAGTCTGCCAGCAGAACCGCCGCCGTGGCCGTCCAAGACAGCCAGACAGGGTCTTCCCATGTGAAGGACCGGCGCGAGATGCGGCGGGTATTGGCCGTCTGCGCCTTGATGATGATGCCGTTGGACAGTTCGACGTAATAGGTGGACAGATTGCCCAGATAGGCGATGTCATGCACCTTGCCCTGCACGGCGTTGACGGCATCGGCGGGGCGCTCGGCCGAGATGGTCACCTTTTCCGGCCGGATGGCCAGGTGGCAGGTTTGACCGTCGGCAAACCGGTTGGCCGACGTCGCGGTCAGCGGCGGCTGGCCCTCGGCCCAGTCGACGCGATAGGTGTCCTCGCCGATCGAGGTGGCCCGGCCCTGGATGATGTTCACGTCCCCGATGAAATCGGCGACATAGACGGAATTGGGGTTTTCATAAATGCGGTCTGGCGTGGCGACCTGCATCAGCTTGCCCTGATCCATCACCGCAACGCGGCTGGCGACCGTCATCGCCTCTTCCTGGTCGTGGGTCACGATCACGAAGGTGGTGCCAGTCTTTTCCTGAATGTCCATCAGCTCGAACTGGGTGTCCTGGCGCAGCTTTTTGTCCAGCGCGCCAAGCGGTTCGTCCAGCAACAGCAGTTTGGGCGCCTTGGCCAGCGACCGGGCCAGCGCCACGCGCTGCCGCTGCCCGCCCGAGATCTGATGTGGCTTGCGGCGGGCGAATTTTTCAAGCCGGGTCAGGCGCAGCATTTCCTCGACCCGGTCTTCCAGATCATGCTTGGGCATGTTGTCCCGGCGCAGGCCAAAGGCGATGTTGTCCCACACGTTCAGATGCGGAAACAACGCGTAGGACTGGAACATCATGTTCACCGCCCGTTTGTTGGGCGGGACCGGCGCGATGTCCTGACCGCTCAGCAGGATGGTTCCTTCCGAGGGCTGCTCGAACCCCGCCAGCATTCGCATCATCGTGGTCTTGCCGCAGCCCGACGGACCAAGCAGGGCAAAGAATTCACGTTCGAAGATATCCAGCGACAGGTTGTCGATGGCCGTGAATCCCCCAAATCGCTTGGTGACGTTCTTGAACTGGATCAAGGGTTTCGCCTGTGGGTCGTCCCACGGCGCAAAGACGGTAGAGTTCAAAGGGACCCCCGTAAGTCAGCCGGAACTGGGAATGCGCAAGGCGGGCAGTCGCCGCCTTGCGCCCGAGCACCTGATCAGGTGCCCGACTTGATCTTGGTCCACAGACGGGTCACGACCCGCTGCACCTTGGCCGGATAGGGCCGGGTGGTGAACAGGTTCTCCAACGCGTCGGCGGGCGGATAGATCGCCGGGTCTTCCAGGATCTCGGGCAGGATGAACTCCTGCGAGGCCTTGTTGCCGTTGGCGTAGTAGACATAGTTCGTGGCCGCCGCCATGTTCTCGGCGTCCATGATGAAGTTCAGGAACTTGTGCGCACCGTCCGGGTTGGGCGCATCCACCGGAATCGCCATCTGGTCGAACCACATCTGCGCGCCTTCCTTGGGCGCGTGATAGGCGATTGTCACGCCGTTGTCGGCCTCGTCCGCCCGGTCGCGGGCCTGCAGAACGTCGCCCGACCAGCCCACGGCCACGCAGATGTCGCCATTGGCCAGCGCGTTGATGTATTCGCTGCTGTGGAACTTCTGGATGTGGGGACGCACCGCCATGAAAACGCCCTCGGCCTTGGCGATCACGTCCGGATCCTGGCTGTCGGGGTCTTCACCGATATATTTCAGCGCGGCCGGGATCATCTCGGCCGGCGCGTCCAGGAAATGCACGCCGCAGCCGGCCAGCTTTTCCATGTTCGCCGGATTGAACACCAGGTCCCAGCTGTCGATGGGGGCGTCCTCGCCCAGCGCTTCCTGAACCTTGCCCACGTTCACCCCGATTCCGGTGGTGCCCCACATATAGTTGATGGCGTATTCGTTGCCCGGGTCATACTGCGCCGTGCGCTCCTCGATCACGTCCCACAAGTTGGCCAGGTTCGGCAGCTTGGATTTGTCCAGCTTCTGAAACGCACCGGCCTGGATCTGCCGTTGCAGGAACGTGCCCGAAGGCACCACCACGTCATAGCCCGACCCGCCGGCCAGCATCTTGGTTTCTAGAACCTCGTTGCTGTCGAACACGTCGTAGATCAGGGTCAGGCCCGTTTCTTCCTCGAACTTGGTCAGCAATTCTTCGTCGATGTAATCCGACCAGTTGTAGACGCGCACCTCTTCCGCGAATGCGGCCGACGTCCCCAAGGCGGCGATCGCCGTCATCGTCAGCGTTCTGATTTTCATTTTCTTCTCCCTGCAAGTGTAGGGGTATCATCCCGTTTTTTTAGATTTGATCAAGTTTTGCGTTTTCCGTCGATCCGTCGTATGGTTTCACGCGGCAGCAAACCTGACAAGTCAGGACCATCGGGATCGAGGTGAAACACTTGGATTTGATCAAAAATAAGGCATCCGGGGTCGATGACGGAGCGCAGAAGGCACCGGCGCATGAACAGGTGTATCGGACGTTGCGGTCACAGATCCTGTTCGGCGAACTGGTACCCGGCCAGCCGGTCACGATCCAGGGCCTGACCGAATCACTGGGGGTCGGCATGACCCCGGTGCGCGAAGCGATCCGCCGCCTGATCTCGGATGGCGCGCTGATTTTTCAGGGCAACCGCCGGGTCAGCGTTCCGCTGCTGACGGCGGCGGATGTCGAACAGATGATTTTTGCCAGAAACGCCGTGGAATCAGAACTTTCCCGTCGCGCGGCCAGCAGAATGACCACAGCGGACATCGACCATCTGGAGCAAATCGACCGGCGTCTGGATCGCATGATCGCGGATGGTGATGTCAGCGGCTACCTGCGTCTGAACCACGCCTTCCACGAAAAGCTGTATGACCACGCGAACGCCCCGATCCTCAAGGACCTGGCCGAGCGTCTGTGGCTGCGATTCGGTCCTTCGTTGCGCGTCGTCTGCGGGCGGTTCGGCACCCAAAGCCTGCCGGATCGGCACAAGGATATCATCGGCGCGTTGCGGGCGGGTGACGCGGAAAAGGTCGCAAAAGCAACGACGCAAGACATCGAACAGGGCATGGAGCTGATGGCCGAGGCATTGGCGGACGACTGAGAGCGCCCAAGTCGATTGACAGGAAAAAATTTGATCATATTCTGGCCGCCAACCGCTGTTGCAGGAGAACCTCCCGATGCCGACCATCACCAACCACATGCCGACCGCCGAGTTGCAGGCGCTGGACGCGGCGCACCACCTTCACCCGTTTTCGGCCAATAATGCCCTGGGTAAGGAAGGCGCCCGCGTCATCACCCGTGCCAAGGGTGTCTATCTGACCGACAGCGAGGGCGAAGAAATTCTGGACGCCATGGCCGGTCTGTGGTGTGTGAACGTCGGCTATGGCCGCGACGAGTTGGCCGAGGTGGCGGCACGCCAGATGCGCGAACTGCCCTACTACAACACCTTCTTCAAAACGACCCATGTCCCGGCCATCGCGCTGGCGGCCAAACTGGCCGAGCTGGCGCCAGGCGACCTGAACCATGTCTTCTTCGCCGCCGGCGGGTCCGAGGCCAATGACACCAACATCCGTCTGGTTCGCACCTATTGGGCGGAAAAGGGCCATCCGAACAAGAACATCATCATCAGCCGCCGCAACGCCTATCACGGCTCGACCGTCGGGTCGGCGTCGCTGGGCGGCATGGCCGGCATGCACGCACAGGGCGGCATCCCGATCCCGAACATCCACCACATCAACCAGCCCAACTGGTGGGCCGAGGGCGGCGACATGACGCCCGAGGAATTTGGCCTGGCCCGCGCGCGCGAGCTGGAAGAGGCGATTCTGGAACTGGGCGAAGACCGCGTCGCCGCCTTCATCGCCGAGCCAGTCCAGGGCGCGGGCGGCGTGATCGTCGCGCCCGACACCTACTGGCCGGAAATCCAGCGCATCTGCGACAAGTACGATATCCTGCTGATCGCCGACGAGGTGATCTGCGGCTTTGGTCGCACCGGAAGCTGGTTCGGCTCGCAGACCATGAACATCCGCCCGCATATCATGACCATCGCCAAAGGGCTCAGCTCGGGCTATGCGCCAATCGGCGGCTCGATCGTCAATGACGAGATCGCCGAGGTGATCGGCGGGACCGAGTTCAACCACGGCTATACCTATTCGGGCCACCCCGTCGCAGCGGCCGTTGCGCTGGAAAACCTGCGCATTCTGGAAGAAGAAAAGATCGTCGAGCATGTGCGCGATGTCGCGGCCCCCTATCTGAAACAGAAATGGGAGGCGCTGGTCGAGCACCCGCTGGTCGGTGAGGCCAAGATCGTGGGCATGATGGCCTCGATCGCGCTGACGCCGGACAAGGCCAGCCGGGCCAAGTTCGCCTCCGATCCGGGCACGGTCGGGTACATCTGCCGCGATCGCTGCTTTGCCAACAACCTGATCATGCGCCATGTGGGCGACCGGATGATCATTTCGCCGCCGCTGATTCTGACCCCGGCCGATATCGACGAGATGTTCGTGCGCATCTACAAGTCGCTGGACGAGGCGCAGGCCGAGATCATCGCCCAGGGCCTGATGAAAGCGGCCTCCTGATTTCACGGAAACATCGCAAACGGGCGGCCCGACGCGGCCGCCCTTTTTCGTTCAGCGCATCCGTTCCAGCAATTGCACGGTGGCATAGCCATCGGGCACCAGTCCGCGTGCCACCTGATAGGCCCGCAGCGCATTGATGGTGTTCGGACCGATCCGTCCGTCGATGGCCTGCGTGTCGAACCCGGCAAGGGTCAGGCGCAGTTGCAGTTCCTTGCGTTCGGCAAAGCTCAGCACCCGGTCGTCGCGCGGCCAGTTGGCGCGGAACGGGCCTTGCCCGGCCAGCCGGTCCGACAGGTGGCCAATGCCGATGACATAGGCATCGGCGCCATTGTAGCGCTCGATCACGCTGAAATTGTCAAAGATCATCAGGGCCACGCCATTGCTGCCCGCCGGCAGCAGGATCGAAGCCGGTCCATAATCGGCAATCGCCCGCCCATCCGCCGCCCGAACCCCCAACGCCGCCCAGTCCGAGGGCAACCGGGTGATTTCGCGGCTGGCCTGGGCATAGTCGAACCCCGCCGGCAGGCGTACCTCGACGCCCCAGGGTTGGCCCTCGGTCCAGCCGAAGCGCGCAAGATAGGCCGCAGTCGAGGCCAGCGCATCTGTGGGATCGTCCGACCAGATGTCGCGCCGGCCGTCGCCGTCGAAATCCACCGCGTGTTCCAGATATGAGGTCGGCATGAACTGCGTGTGCCCCATGGCCCCGGCCCAACTGCCGGTCATCGCCTCGGGGCGCACGTCGCCCGCCTGCAGGATTTGCAGTGCGGCCAGCAGCTGGGTTTCAAAGAACTCCGCCCGCCGCCCGTCAAAAGCCAAGGTCGCCAGCGATCGGATCGTAGGCGAGCTGCCCCGGAAGCTGCCGAAGGACGTCTCAAGCCCCCAGACGGCCACGACGACCTCTTTCTCGACCCCGTATCGCGCCTCGATCCGGTCGAGAACACGGCGATGCCGTTCCAGCGCCTTGCGCCCGTTGGCGATGCGCTGGTCCGAGACGGCCGAGTCCAGATACTCCCAGATCGGCTTGGAAAACTCGGCCTGGTTGCGGTCGCGTCTGATTATGTCAGGGTCTTGGGTCACGCCGCTCAGCGCGCGGTTCAACGTGGCCTGGCTGATCCCCTGCGCCAAGGCCCGGCGTTGGAACGCGCCAAGCCAGACCTCGAACCGGGGATTTACCGCCACCACACGATGCGCGCCGTGGGCGGGCCTTGGCACCGGCCTTAGCGACGCGGTCAGATCGGCCGAGGCCAGTTGAACCCTGGCGTCTGCTGGCCCAAGGGAAAGGTTGGTCGTCTCCGCCTGCAAGCTGGATGCCCAAACTGCGGCGGCCAAAAAGCCACACACATATTTCATGATTCAGGTTTTCCTGATGACTGCTCGCGCTCAGGGTAACCCGAATCCGGAAATTCACAAAGCGTTCCTTTGCAAGGCGCTGCGCACCATCACCGCTGACGGCGTTTGCGCTCGACCTTGCGCTTGATCTTGTCCTTCTTGCGCTTGGTGCTGACCGCCTTGCGCCGCGTCGGACGACCCGGCTTTCCACGGCCGCCCCCACGTGGCATCGGCTGATCGTCGATGGACAGCAGCTCCAGTTCCAGCCCGCCGGTCACCGGCGTGGCCTCGGTCAGGCGCACGGTGACACGCTGACCGATGGCGATGGTCAGGCCGGTATCGGCTCCCATCAGGGTGCCGGCTTCAGCGTCGAAATGGAAGAACTCGCGCCCCAGCGACCGCACCGGCACCAGCCCGTCGGCCCCGGTTTCATCCAGTTTGACGAAGGCCCCGAACCGGGCGATGCCGCTGATGCGGCCGGTGAACTCGTTGCCGACGCGCTCGCTCAGATAGGCCGCCAGATAGCGGTCAGTCGTGTCGCGCTCGGCCATCATCGAGCGGCGCTCGGTATCCGAGATATGGGTGGCGATCTCCTCCAGACGCTCGATCTCGTCGGCGGTCAGACCGTCCTTGCCCCAGCCATGGGCCGAGATCAGCGCCCGGTGCACGATCAGGTCGGCATAGCGGCGGATGGGCGAGGTGAAATGCGCGTAGTTACGCAGCGCCAGCCCGAAATGGCCAAAGTTTTCGGGGCTGTAATAGGCCTGCGCCATCGACCGCAATGTGCTGAGATTGATCAACTCGGCATCCTCGGTGCCGGCGGCGGCATTCAGCAGCGCGTTCAGGTGACGGGTCTGCAACACCTGCCCCTTGGCCAGATTCAGCCCAGCGGCCTGTGCCGTTTCGCGCAGGCTTTCCAGCTTTTCAGGCGCCGGCTCCTCGTGCACCCGGAACAGAAGCGGGCTGCGCTTGGCGATCAGCGTCTCGGCCGCGGACACGTTGGCCAGAATCATGAATTCCTCGATCAGCCGGTGCGCGTCTAGCCGCTCGCGGAAGGCCACGCTTTCGACCCCGCCCTTGTCGTTCAGCACGATCTTGCGTTCCGGCAGGTCAAGGTCCAGCGGCTGACGTTCGTTGCGGGCCGTCTTCAGCGCGCCATACGCGGCAAAGAGCGGTTTCAGAACGCTCTCCATTAGCGGGCCGGTGCGGTCATTGGGGGTGCCGTCGATGGCCGCCTGCACCTCGGCATAGTTCAGAGACGCGCCCGAGCGCATCAGCCCGCGCACAAAGCGGTGGTCGATCTTGTTGCCGTTTGCATCGATCCGCATCCGCACTGCGATACAAGCGCGCGGCACGCCTTCGTGCAGCGAACACAGATCACCCGACAGACGATCCGGCAGCATCGGCACGACGCGGTCGGGGAAATAGGTCGAGTTGCCCCGCTTTCGCGCCTCGCGGTTCAGTGCACTGCCGGGGCGCACATAGGCGGCCACATCGGCAATGGCGACCCAGATCACGTGGCCGCCCGGGTTTTTCGGGTCGTCGTCAGGATGGGCATGGCAGGCGTCGTCACGGTCGCGCGCGTCCGACGGGTCGATGGTCACCAGCGGGATGTCCCGCAGATCCTCGCGCCCTTTCAGCCCGACGGGCTTGGCCAGGTCGGCCTCGGCGATCACGTCATCGGGAAAATCGTCCGGGATGCCGTGCTGGTGGATCGCGATCAGCGACACCGCCTTGGGCGCGGACGGATCGCCCAGCCGTTCCACGATGCGCGCGCGCGGCAGCCCCATACGGTTTTTCGGCCCGGCCTGCTCGGCCTCGACCAATTCGCCATCCTTGGCGCCCAGCGCCGCACCTTCGGCCACCAGCCATTCGGTCGATCCGGCCTTGTCGATCGGCACGATCCGCCCGCCCTCGGCGCCCTTGCGGAAAATCCCGACGACCCGGCGCGGATTGGCGCCGATGCGGCGGATCAGGCGGGCCTCGTAATTGTGGTCTTCTGCATGCACCTGGGTCAGGCGGGCAAGGATGCGGTCACCTTCGCCCAGCGCCGGGTCGCTGGCGCGGGATATAATCAGCACGATCGGCTCGACCCCTTCTCCATGCCATTCCATCGGTCGCGCGAACAGGTCGCCATCGGCGTTCGGCGCCTTGACCTGCAACACGCTGACCGGCGGCAGGCGGTCCGGGTCTCGATAGCTGCGCTTGCGCTTTTCAAGATGGCCCTCGGCCTCAAGCTCCTTGAGGATCCGTTTCAGGTCGATCCGGTCCGCGCCCTTGATGCCAAAGGCCTTGGCAATGTCGCGTTTCGAAGTGAGCGTGAGGTTCGCCGAGATCCAGTCGAGGATCTCCTGCTTGGTCGGTATGCGTTTCATGATGTCCGCCTAGCATGCCTATACGACCGCGTCATGACCAAAAAGCGGCCGGGCGCATCAATCGCTCAGGTGAAATAGTCGGCCAGGATCCGGGCATAGATCGCCTTGAGCTGGCGGACCTGCTCGACCGGGACGGATTCGTCCACTTGGTGCATGGTGCGACCGACCAGGCCGAACTCGACCACGGGGCAGTGATCCTTGATGAACCGCGCGTCCGAGGTGCCGCCGGTCGTGGACAGCTCGGGCCAGCGGCCGGTCTCGGCCTCGACGGCCCGGGCCACAAGATCCGACAGCGGCCCCGGAGGCGTCAGAAAGCTTTCGCCCGAGACCTTGATCCGCGTGTCGATCTGCACGCCGAACTCCGCCGCCACGTTGGCTGCCTGCGCCTTCAGCCAGTTGCTGAGGCTGACGCCTGTATGCAGGTCGTTGAACCGGATGTTCACCGCGCCACGGCACTGGGCCGGAATGACGTTGGTGGCCTCGTTGCCGGTGTCCATCGTGACCACAGCAAGGGTCGAGGCGTCGAAATGGTCCGTCCCCCGATCCAGTTCGTGACTGGCCAACCGATCCATCAGCCGCGCCAGAGCGGGCACCGGGTTTCTGGCGCGATGCGGATAGGCCGAATGGCCCTGCACGCCCGTCACCTCGAACCAAGCGGTCATCGACCCGCGGCGGCCGATCTTCATCATCTCGCCCATCTCGTTGGGGCAGGTCGGCTCGCCCACAAGACAGACTGACATCCGCTCGTCCTGCGCCTGCATGTAGTCCAGCAGCGCGGTGGTGCCGTCCACCGCATCGCCTTCCTCATCCCCCGTGATGGTCAGGATGATTGCCCCGTCCGGCGGAGTGTCGCGCACGAAATCCACCGCCGCCGCAACAAAAGCCGCAACCCCCGATTTCATGTCGGTCGCGCCCCGGCCGTACAGAATGCCATCATGGATTTCCGCGCCGAACGGCGGGCGGGTCCATGCGGCCTCATCGCCCACCGGCACCACATCGGTATGCCCGTTGAACCCGAAACTGCGCGCATGCCCCTTGTCGCCCCACCGGGCGAACAGGTTGCAGACGCCACCGCGGTCCACCCGCGTGCAGGTGAAACCGGCCCGCGACAGGATTTCTTCCAGCAGAACCAGCGCCCCGCCTTCCTCGGGTGTGACCGAGGGGCAACGGATCAGGTCTGCGGTCAGGTCTACGGGGTCGGTCATTCGGGGGCCTCGCGGTTTCGGCGTGGGACGGGATACCGCACAGATTCAACGAATTGGTGGCGATGCCAACCCCGATCTACGGTTTTCCGGCGATCCGGCCCGAAAATGCGGGACAAAGAATTCTGAGGTGATGACCTTGCGACGGCCTTGCCGCAGCACGCCAAATTGAGCTAGAGGGCCGCGAAACAGGTGAATACCCCATGACGCGCGCCCTTTTCGCATTGATCTGCCTGACCATGGCAGCCCTTGCACAAGCCAGCCAAGCCGAAACTCTGACGGTCGCGACGGTGGACCGCTCACCGTTCTCGTATGAAGTCGAGGGCGTGGATACCGGGTTTTCAATGGATCTGCTGGCCGCACTGGCCGAGGAGCTGGGCTGGGAATATACGGTCGTCCGCATGGACACGTTCGGCGACATGCTGTCGGCGGTCGAAAACGGCGAGGCGGACATGGCCATCGCCAACATCTCGATCACCGCCGACCGCGAAGCCCGAATGGATTTTAGCCAGCCGATCTTCGAGGCCGGTCTGCAGATCATGGTGCCCTCCGACGCGGCGCGCAGCCCGTCCCTGATGCAGGCGCTGCTGTCGCGCGAGCTGTTCATCGCCATCGGGCTGGCCTTTGCCATCCTGCTGGGTGGCGGCATGCTGATGTGGGGATTCGAACGCCGATCCCAACCCTATTTCGACCGCGACCTGAACGAGGCCTGGTTCCCGTCCTTCTGGTGGGCGCTGAACCTGGTGGTCAATGGCGGGTTCGAAGAGCGCATGCCCCGCACCCCCTTCGGACGCATTCTGGGTGTGGTGCTGGTCGTGTCCTCGCTGTTCATCGTATCCGTGTTCACCGCGCGGATCACCTCGGTGATGACGGTGGACGCGATCACCAGCAACATCAACTCGGTCAACGACCTGTACGGCAAACAGGTCGGCACGATCTCGGGCTCGACCGCCGCCAGTTTCCTGAACCGGCGCGAGATCGAATTCGTCGGCTATGATGACCTCGACGGCATGTTGACCGCGTTCAGGGATGGGGACCTTGATGCCGTCGTGTTTGACGCGCCGATCCTGTCCTATTTTGCCACCCACGAGGGGCGCAAGATTGCGGCAATGACCGGCGGCGTCTTCCTGCGCGAGAACTACGGCATCCTGTTCCCGACCGGGTCACCGCTGGACGAAGACGTCAACCGGGTGCTGCTCACGTTGCGCGAGAACGGCACCTACGACCAGATCTATCGCAAGTGGTTCGGCGCGCGGCGCTAGCTGCCTTCGGGCTTGTCGCCGAAAAACGGTGTCATCTGCGCCACGATCACCGCGTTTTCATCCAGCGCCCTCTGCATCAGCGTGCGTTCGTCCGGGTCGATCTCGTGCCCCTGCGCCTCGCGCTCGGCCAGGGTCCCATAGCCGGTGACGTCCAGCGGGGCCGTATCGGCCTGCTTGAGAATGGCCACGGTTTCGCGCACGGCCTCGGCCTCGTCCACGCCGCTGGCATAGCACATGAGCGCCGCGCCGGTGGCGCCTTCGGGCAGGCCGTCGCCATCCTTGCGACCAATCTGAACCAACAGAGTATAGACCTGCTGGCGCGAGGGTTTCTTTTGCTTTTCCATGCCGTGGGCCTTAGCCGGGGGCCGGTCGATGGTCAAGCATGGCAGCTCGACGCGGTTCCCGGATGCCGTGTCGTTTTTTGACGCGCTCAAGCCCACCGTCCAGTCAGACTGGTCGCGAAAAACGACGGAGGACATCATGACCAAACGCGGCCGCTGCCTGTGCGGTGAAACACGCTGGGAATTTGAGGGCGCCGAGACCTGGAGTTGCTATTGCCATTGTGATGATTGCCGCCGCAATTGCGCCGCGCCCGTGGTCGCGTGGTTGGGCGTACCCTCACGCAATTTCCGATGGACCGCCGCAACACCGCGTACTTTCGCCAGTTCGAACGGCGTCCAGCGTCATTTCTGCGCCACGTGTGGCTCTCCGATGGGGTTCGAGGCCGACCACTATGAGGGCGGGATGCATCTGTACGCGACCTCGCTGGAAGACCCTTCAGACTTTGCGCCAACCTTTCACGTCAATTATCAAAGCAAGCTGCCCTGGCTGGATCTGCGCGATGATTTACCGAAATACGAAGGCACCCTGCTGCACGCGCCCGAGGATCTCGCCGACTACAAGGCGGGATAGGTCCGACCCTGCCGAACAAAAAAGGCCGCGGACCAGAGCCGCGACCTTCGGAACATTGAACGACGTCTACGATCAATCGCGCAGCAGCTCGTTGATCCCGGTCTTCGAACGGGTCTTCTCATCGACCCGCTTCACGATCACCGCGCAGTACAGGTTGATCCCGTTCTTCGACGGCATCGAGCCGGACACCACCACCGAATAAGGCGGCACCTCGCCATAGAACACCTCGCCAGTCTCGCGATCCACGATCTTGGTGGACTGGCCGATATAGACGCCCATGCCCAGAACCGAGCCTTCGCGGATGATGCAGCCCTCGACCACCTCGGAGCGGGCGCCGATGAAGCAGTTGTCCTCGATGATAGTCGGGCCGGCCTGCATGGGCTCCAGAACGCCGCCAATGCCGACGCCACCGGACAGGTGGACGTTCTTGCCGATCTGCGCGCAGGAACCGACCGTGGCCCAAGTGTCGACCATGGTGCCTTCGTCCACATAGGCGCCGAGGTTCACGAAAGACGGCATCAGTACCACGCCCGGCGCGATATAGGCCGACTTGCGCACCACGCAGTTGGGCACAGCGCGGAAACCGGCCGCGCGCCACTGGTTTTCACCCCAGCCGGCGAACTTGCTGTCGACCTTGTCCCACCAGCCGCCACCTTGCGGGCCTCCGGACTGGATTTCCATGTCCTTGATGCGAAAGCCCAGCAGGACCGCCTTCTTGGCCCACTGGTTCACATGCCAGCTGCCATCGGCCTGCTTCTCTGCGACCCGCAGCGCGCCGCTGTCCAGCGCGTTCAAAGTGTCCTCGATCGCTTCGCGCTGTTCACCGGTGGTGGCGGGCGTGATCGTGTCGCGGGCCTCCCATGCGGCCTCGATGGCGGTTTCCAGTTGGGCGTTGGACATGGGGTTACTCCGTGCTGACTCTCGTTTGGTTGGTGTTGCCTATATGAAAGCCGGGGCCAATGCGCAATGCGACGTTGGCGGGGCCATTTGCGGCCACCCGGTGCCAAAACCCGCCGGTCTCAGCTGGCGCGGCGGATATGGCGCACCAGAATCGCTGTGGCCGTGGCGGTATCGCGGCGCTTCATCGCCTGCACGATGGCGGCGTGGTCGGTGTCTTTCCGCTGGACCCAGCGATGACGCCAATGGGCGAACAGATGGCGGGCGCTGGCGATGTGCAGATCGTCGATCGTATGCAGCAGGCGCGGCCGCGCACAGGGTGTCAGGATCGCCCGGTGGAAGGCGCGGTTCCGGGTTTCCCATGTTGGCATGTCCTGGGCCTCGTCGCAGGCGATGCGGGCCTTGTCGGCCGCCTTGAGATCCGCCGGTGTCAAATTCTGGATCGCATGTTGCAGGGCCAGCGATTCCAGGGCCACGCGCATCTCGATCACCTCGCGCACCTCGGCCGGGTCCAGCGCGGTGACACGCATGCCGCGCCGTGGTTCGCTGTGGGCCAGACCATGCGCCTGAAGCCGCAACAGCGCCTCGCGCACCGGGACATGGCTGGTGTCGAACGCCCGCGCGATATGGTCCTGCCGCAGTTTCTCACCCGCGGGCAGCTCGCCCGTGATGATGCGCTGGCTGAGCCGGGCATAGATGGAATCTGCAATCGTGGCGGTCATGGGATTTTATCTATAATCCCAAGGCTCGGCCCTCAAGGCGCAAATTCAAGCGGTGAGAGGATCAGGTGCGATATTGCCCCCGCAGACCAGAACCGCGACCCGCTCGCCGGGTTCCGGCGTGTAAACGCCCGAGGTCAGAGCCGCGAGTGCCGTCGCGCCCGCCGGCTCGACCAGAATACGGTGCGCCTGCCACAGGCGCTGCTGCGCCTCGGCGATCGCATCGTCGCTGACCAGCACCGACGTCATCCCCTTTGCCAGCCCAAAACAGATGTCGCCGATCCGCCGCGCGCCCAGCGCGTTGGCAGCGATACCCGACACCGGAACATCCACCGGCGCACCGGCCTGCAACGCGGCGTTCAACGCACGTGACGTTTCCGGCTCGACCGCAACGACCTTGCGCGCGCCCTGAAACCAGGCCAGCGCCCCCGCGATCAGCCCGCCGCCGCCCACCGCCACCAATATGGTATCGGCCTGCAAGCCTTGGCTGTCCCATTCGGCGAAACAGGTACCCTGCCCGGCCACCGTTGCGGGCGCGTCATAGGCATGTATCTGCATCGCACCCGTTCGGTCTTCGTGTTCACGCGCCATCGTCAGGGCATTGGCATATTCGCCCGGCACGACGCTCAGATCGGCCCCGATGCGTTCGATCAGGGCGATCTTGGACGGACCGGCCATCTCGGGCACGAAGATCTTGGCCGGATGGCCCAGCGCCCGCGCGGCATAGGCCGCAGCCGCACCGTGATTCCCGCCCGATGCCGCCACCACTCCGGCCGCGGGCACATCCGTGCTCAGCAAAGTGTTGAAGGCGCCGCGCGCCTTGAAACTGCCGGTGTGCTGCAGGTGCTCCAGCTTCAGCTCGACGGGATAGCCCAGCCCCAGACCAGCACTGGTCATGACCGGCGTCACCTGCGCATGACCGGCAATCCTATGGGCCGCCGCCGAAATCTCGTGTTTCCAATCCATTCTCATCTTTCCGTGACTGGCACTCCGCCCGCGAACCCTATAGCTGTTTGGAAAACACGCAAGCAGGGAACGCCCAGCAATGAAAGATCAACGCCTCAGCCCCTTCCGCGATGCCCAGACCGACCGCTCGACCGCAAGCGAGGTTCCGGACACCCCGCAGACACGCTCGCCCTCGTACCGGCTGGCCTTTGCCGATGAAGAATTCCTGCTGCGCAGCGAGCTGCGCCCCGTGCGGCTGCAACTGGAGTTGCTGAAGCCCGAATTGAACATTTCCGAGCGCGAGATCACGTCGACCATCGTGATGTTCGGCGGCGCGCGCATACCAGAACCGTCCAAGAAAGACGGCGCGCGGACCAGGACCCTGGCCGAACTTTCGAAATATTATGACGAGGCGCGCGAATTCGCACGGCTGATGACCGAGAAATCCAAGCTGTGCGGCTGCCGCGAGAACGTGATCGTCACCGGCGGCGGCCCCGGCGTGATGGAGGCCGGCAACCGCGGCGCGCATGATGCTGGCGGCTGCTCGATCGGGCTGAACATCGTGCTGCCGCACGAACAGGCCCCGAACCAGTACGTCACGCCGGATCTGTGTTTCAACTTCCACTATTTTGCCATCCGCAAGATGCATTTCCTGATGCGCGCCCGCGCGATCACCATCTTCCCCGGCGGGTTCGGCACCTTGGACGAGATGTTCGAGTCGCTGACGCTGATCCAGACCGGCCGGATGGAGCGCGTGCCCTTCCTGCTGTTCGGGCGCGAATTCTGGGAACGGGTGATCAACTGGACAGCCCTGGCCGATGCCGGCACGATCTCCGAACAGGATCTGGACCTGTTCCGCTTTGTCGAAACCGCGCAAGAGGCGGTCGACATCATCGAGCGCTGGGAACCCGCCCCGCCGCGCAGCGACATTCCGGGGCGCTGAGCGATGGCGCGCCCTCCCAAGACCGGTGAGATGCTGCATCTGCGCGGCAACGCGCTGAGCAAGGGCGAGCCGGTGGCCCTGCCGCTGACCCAAAGCAGCATGTTCCACCTGCCCGGCGCGCCGGACGGGCACCCGACCTACGGCCGGGTTGACAACCCGACCTGGACGCAGGTCGAGCACGTGCTGGCGCATCTCGAAGACGCACCCTGCCTGATCTTTCCGTCCGGCATGGGCGCGATTTCGGCCGCGCTGTTCGCCACCGTGCGGGCGGGGTCGCGCATCCTTATCCCGTCGGACGGGTATTATGTCACCCGCCTGCTGGCCGACCGGTTCCTCGCCAAGCTGGGCGTGTCGGTCGAAGAGCGCCCCACGACCGCATTCGCGCAGGGCGGGTTCGACGGGTTCGATGTGGTTTTCGTCGAAAGCCCGTCCAACCCCGGGCTCGACATGATCGACCTGGCGCAGGTGGCGAGAGACGTGCGCGCCGCGGGTGGCATCACCATCGCCGACAATACGACGCTGACCCCACTGGGACAACGCCCGCTGGACCTGGGTATCGACATCGTCGTCGCCTCGGACACCAAGGCGATGGGCGGGCATTCCGATCTGCTGATGGGCCATGTGGCCGGCCGTGACACCCACATCATGGAACGTGTCGAGGAATGGCGCCGCGTCTCGGGCGCGATCCCCGGACCGCATGAGGCCTGGCTGCTGCATCGCGGGCTGGAGACGCTGGACGTCCGGTTCGATCGCATGTGCAGTTCGGCGCAGGTTCTGGCCGAACGGTTGGCCGATCACCCGAAGGTCAAGCAGATCCGCTATCCCGGCCTTCCGTCGGATCCGTCGCACGATCTGGCCCGCAAACAGACCACGCGGTTCGGCTTTTTGCTAACGATCACGCTGGCCTCCGAGGACCAGGCCGAGCGGTTCATCAATGGCTGCCCGCTGCTGCGCCCGGCCACCTCCTTTGGTGGCGTGCACAGCTCGGCCGAGCGGCGCGCGCGTTGGGGAGATCAGGTCGATCCCGGCTTCGTGCGTCTTTCAATCGGGTGCGAGCCGGTGGATGAGCTGTGGCAGGCTCTGAACGACAGCCTGACTGCGCTGGCTTAGGCCCTATTTCTTGGGCTCGCGCAGTTCGGTGAAGACGTAGATCGGCAGCAGAACCCCGGCGATCAGGGCGCCCAGCCACACCAGCAGCGTCGCCGCCAGCAGGTTCGAGATGCCGCCCACGGTCAGCCCTTCAGTGACCAGATCGGTGACCAGCAGGCCCACGAAGATGACCACCAGCGCGATTCCGCCCTTCAGCGCCGGCACGTTCTTTTCCCCGATCTTCAGGATCAATGGCTCGGCCACGACCTGAACCAAGGTGAACACGATCACAACCACGATGAACGATACCGGTTTGATCGAAAAGCCGGTCAGCAACAGGCTGGCCAGCAACAGACCGATGGCATTGCCCGCCAACAGGGCCAGGGCCGACTTGATTCTGCGTGACATGCGTTTGACTCCATCCGCAACGGTTCGAAACATGCGGATAGTATCAGGATGCCGGAATTTTTCGAGAGAATTCAATCTCCTCGGTATTCGGCCTTGTTGAAATTCCATGACACGACACAATCTGAAGGGTTAACTGCCAACAACATCCACTGGCGAAACCAATCAGAAACGAGAGATACATGAGCGACGATCCATATTCGGTTTTGGGCGTCTCGAAAGACGCCAGTGCTGCCGAAATCAAAAAAGCCTACCGGCGCATCGCCAAAGACTGCCACCCCGACCTCAAGCCCGGCGACGCCAATGCCGAGGCCAGATTCAAGGCCGCCGCAGCCGCCTATGACCTGCTGAAGGACCCCGAAACCCGGGCCAAGTTCGACAGGGGCGAAATCGACGCCTCGGGCCAGGAACGCCCGCAGCAGCAATACTACCGCGAATATGCCGAAACCGCGGGCAACCCCTATCGCTCGGGCGGCGGGGTCGAGGACGACGACATGTCCGACATCTTTGCCCAATTCTTCGGCAACCGTGGCAACGGTGGCTTCAGCGGTGGGCGTGCGCGCGAGTTTCATGCGCCTGGTCACAACGTGAACTACAGCCTGCAGATCAGTTTCCTGGATGCCGTCTTTGGCGCCATGCAAAAGCTGACCCTGCCCGATGGCGACCGGATCGAGGTGAAGATCCCCGCCGGCATCACAGACGGCCAGACCATCCGCCTGCGCGGCAAGGGCGCGCCGGGCTATGGCGAGGGGCCACCGGGTGACGCGCTGGTCACGATCCGCGTGGCTGAACACCCGGTATTCAAGCGCGAGGGTGACGACATCCGCATCACCCTGCCGATCACCATCGACGAGGCCGTTCTGGGCGGCAAGGTCCCCGCGCCCACGATCGACGGCCGGGTGAACGTGACCGTGCCCGAGGGCACCAGTAGCGGCAAGACCCTGCGTCTGCGGGGCAAGGGCGTCAGGAAACGCGGCTCGGACAAACGCGGCGACCAGCTGATCGAGCTGAGCGTGGTGATGCCCGACAAGATCGACGACGAACTGAAGCAGTTCATCCAGAACTGGCGCAATTCGCACAGCTATGACCCGCGGAAAGGAATGCCGGCATGACCCGTTCTCTGACCGAAGCCGAACTGATCGAAGCCGTCCAGAACCTGACCTCGGAGCGGTTGTCCCGTTTCCTGTCCGCCCGGATCGTGATCCCGCGCCAGTCCGACCAGGGGCTGGTCTACGAGCGGCTGGACATGGCGCGCCTGCAACTGGCCTGCGAGCTGGACGACCAGTACGAGATGGAGCCCGACGCCCTGTCGATGGTGCTGTCGCTGATCGACCAGATGCACGGTCTGCGGGCGGAACTGCGCGAGGTGCTGCGCGCCATCGACGCCCAACCCGACCCGGTGCGCAACCAGTTGGTCGAACGGATCGGAACAGCGCGGTTCCGTCGCAGCTAGGACCTGTCTGCAAGGTAGGTTTGCCCTTCTGAACTCGATGGTTTTGCCTTAGAAGGCGCCATCGATTCAGAACCGGGTGCTGCGATGACACGGACCAAGTCGGAATTGCTGATGCCTGCGGGCAATCTGCGCAAGCTGAAACTGGCCGTCCTGTACGGGGCGGATGCGGTGTATCTGGGCACGCCCGACATGTCCCTGCGCACCAAGTCCGAGTTTTCGCTGGACGAGGTGATCGAAGGGGTCGAGTTCTGCCACGCGCATAGCCGGCGCGCCTATCTGACGCTGAACCTGTTCTCGCACAACAAGGACATCCCCAAGCTGGACGAATACATCGACACCGTGCGCAAGGTGCGGCCCGACGGGTTGATCATCGCCGACCCCGGCGTGTTCCAGTACGTGCGCGAACGCGCGCCGGAACTGCCGCTGCATATCTCGACCCAGGCCAATATCTGTTCGTGGCTGTCGGTGAAGTTCTGGCAGGATCAGGGCGCGGAACTGGTGGTGCTGGCGCGCGAGGTCTCGTACCCCGAACTGGTCGAGATCCGCGAGAAATGCCCCGACATCCGGCTCGAGGCCTTCGTGCACGGTGCAATGTGCATGACCTATTCGGGCCGCTGCCTGCTGTCGAACTTCATGGCCGAGCGCGGCGCCAACCAGGGCAACTGCGCCAATTCCTGCCGCTGGAACTATGCGCTGAAGCTGCGCCTGAAGGACGGCACCCATCAGGAACTGCGGATCACCGAGGAAAACGCCGACCTGTTCGAATTCCTGCTGGAAGAAGGCTGCCGCCCGGGTGAACTGATGCCGATCGAAGAGGATGATCGCGGCTCGTACATCCTCAATTCGCGCGATCTGTGCATCATGCCCAAGCTGGACGAATACCTGAAGATCGGTGTGGACAGCCTCAAGGTCGAGGGACGCGGCAAGTCGGAATATTACGCCGCCATCGTCGCCCGCGCCTATCGCATGGCGATCGACGATTGCTATGCCGACCCCAAGAACTGGGACCCGAAACCCTACATGCGCGAGTTGGAGACCGTGGGAAACCGCGGCTATACGCTGGCCTTTCACGAGGGGCGGCTGACCAATTACGCGCATGATTACGAGCACACCGCGACCATCGCCCAATGGGAATATGCCGGGCTGGTGACCGACGTGACCGAGGATGCGTTCCTGGTCGAGGTGAAGAACAAGCTCGAACCCGGCGACGTGCTGGATTTCGTCTCGCCCATATCGCGCGAGACGGTCCTGCTGCGCGTCTACGAGTTCGAACGCGCCAGCGACGGAGCCAAGCTGGACGTGGTGCATGGCAGCACGAAAACCGTGATCCGTCTGCCGTTTTCGCTGTTCGATCACGAAGACCCCGACGACCTTCGCGCCCGCTTCCCCGTATATTCGGTCCTGCGCAAGGAACGCGCCCTGACCGACGAGCACTGGAGTCGCATCCGCTTTGACAAGCTGGTGCAGGGGTTGGAAACCTCGGGGCGCGACAATCCCGCCGCCTATGCCCGCCGCCGGGACGAGCTGGTGGCGAAGATTGGCCAAGACGGCACCGCGCGCCGGTTCAAGACCAACCGCGTGGGCACCGAGGGCTGCTGCGGCAAGGGCTGCAACGGCTGCTTGATCTTCTGGCAGGATGACAAATACGCCTTGGCGCGCGAGGTTCTGTCGAAACGCAAGCAGGGTGAACAGCTCAGCCGGCGCGAGGCCGCCGCCCTGAAACTGCCAGGCGACGCGGCCCGCGTTCAGTTGCCCACACGGTAATCCTTGGGCACGAAGAACGTATAGTCGCGGTCAGCGACCGCTTCGTGGCAGACATGGCAATAGGCAACCGCCCCCGCGCGATCCCCCATCGTGTCGCCGAACAGCGACCCGTCGGGCATCACCATGACATAGCGCCAGTCGGCGGTGTCGGGGCTGGTGCCTTCTGGCAGTTTCTCCATCACGAACAGGGCGCCGGGATGCACCCGGCCCTCATCCGTGACGGTCATGCTGTCCTTGGCCAAGACCGAGCCCACGGGCAAATCTTCCCCCGGTTGCAACGTGCCATAATTGTGGGCCATCCGGTTGGCATAGCTGTTGACGTAGCGCTGCCCATGCGTGGCCGACAGGTACGGTGCGTCGTTGAACAGCGGCCACTGCTGATAGTTCATCAGTTGATCCAGATGCGCGGTGGCATATCCGCGATCCATCTGTTTCTTCAGGGCGCGATAATGCTGCTGCGCGTCCTCTTTGCTCAGCTCCGCCGGGTTCTCGATCGCCAGATGCGCCTCGGTCTCGTTGGATTGCGCCCATGAAATGGCGGCGCCCGATGCCACAAACGCGGCGGTCATGCAGATCGTTGACAGTTTCGTCAGTGCGTTCATGTATTGGCCCACCCTGTTCAAGGCTTGCCTGAATTCCGCAGATTTCCCCGACAAATAGGAGCGGACTGGTCGAAACGCACCAGAAAACGGACTGTCCAACTCACCGTCTTGTGCGCAGTTTTCACGTGCGCGCAACAGCGCACGTCTCATGGCTCAAGACTACCAAATCCGGCGATAAAATTACAGACCATTTGCCCGCGAACCCGCGGGCGTCGAATCAACCTTTCAGCCCGGCCTCGGCCTCGATCTGGCGGCGCGATTTGCGGGCGCGCTCGGTGGCCGATTTCAACTGACCGCAGGCGGCCATGATGTCGTCACCCCGCGTCTTGCGGATGGGCGAGGCGTACCCGGCCTGATAGATGATGTTGGCAAAGGCCCGGATCCGGTTGTTCGAGCTGCGCTTGTAGGGCGCGCCCGGCCATTCGTTGAACGGGATCAGGTTGATCTTGGCCGGAATGTTGTGGCGCTTGATATGGTCGATCAGGCGATGGGCGTCCTCGTCGCTGTCGTTCACGCCGTCCAGCATCACGTATTCAAAGGTGATCCGCTCGGAATTCGACGCGTTGGGATAGCTAGCCAGAGCCTGCAGCAGTTCCTCGATGTTCCAGCGCTTGTTGATCGGCACCAGAACGTCGCGCACCTCGTCTGTGGTGGCGTGGAACGAGATCGCCAGCAAGCAACCGATCTCTTCCGCCGTGCGGACGATCTCGGGAACCACGCCCGAGGTCGACAGGGTGATACGCCGGCGCGACAGAGAAATGCCCTCGGGGTCCATCGCGATCTTCATCGCGTCGCGGACGTTTTCGAAATTGTAAAGCGGCTCGCCCATGCCCATCAGCACGATGTTCGACAGCAGGCGCGTCTCGTTCTTGGGCGCGCCCGGGGTGGGCCATTCGTCCAGATCGTCGCGCGCCATCATCACCTGACCGATGATCTCGGCGGCAGTCAGGTTGCGCACCAGCTTCTGCGTTCCGGTGTGGCAGAACGAACAGGTCAGCGTGCAGCCCACCTGCGAAGAGATGCACAACGTGCCGCGATCCTCTTCGGGGATGTAGACGACCTCGACCTCGTGCCCACCGGCGATGCGCACGAGGTACTTGCGGGTGCCGTCGGACGAGATCTTGCGGGTAACGACCTCGGGGATTTCGATCACGAAATGCTCGGCCAGCTGCGCGCGATAGGCCTTGGCCAGATTGGTCATCTGGTCAAAGTCGCGCACACCCCATTGATAGATCCACTGCCAGATTTGGTTCACCCGCATCTTGGCCTGCTTTTCCGGGGTGCCGTGTTCGATCAGAACCTCGCGCAGCCGGTCGCGGGTCAGACCGACAAGGTTGATCTTTCCCTCGGGCAGTTTGCGGGGAATGGTCACGACATCCTGGGTGATCGGCGCTTTGGCGGTCATGGTGGTTCTCGGGCGTTCTGGCTTGGGATGCGCCTCTATATAGGAACGCCGGCAAAGATCAAAAGGATTCGTGCAACCCGGGTGTCAGTTCACGTACCGCAGCAGTTCGGTCACCCGGGTCCGCCCCAGCTCGACCCGGCACGAGGTGATCGCGATACCCGTTCCCGATCCACCACCATAGGACGCACCCACCGCCTCGCATTGCGCGTCGCGATAGGCCTGCCACGCGGTCTGAGAGGCCTCAAGCGCAGGCAGCGCGACGGTGCGCCCGGTGACCTCGTCCAGTTCCTTCGCAGCATCGGCCGCGAGACCGAAGGCCTGCACCAAAGCGGCCTCGACATTTGTTTCGGCCTGACCGACGCAGGCGCCGATCTCAACCTGCGATCCGGCATCGATGCATTCCAATGCGGGGTCCGCGAAAACCGATGCCGGCACACATATCACTGCCCAAACCCAACGCATGGCTAACCCTTTCATCGCTGTGCACTGAAACGAACGTTAGCACGGCAGAAGGGTTTGGGCACGATTCATGCGTCCGTTGCTATTACAGCCCCGCCGGCGGGATGTAACAATCCTCGGCGTCCAGTTTCTTGACCGGATCGTTCGGGCCGCACTGCTCACCCGTGACCGGATAGGTGTCGGCGGATTTCTCGCAGGCGCTCAGAACGGCGGCGGCAGCGACCAGAAGAACAAGGAATGGTTTGGTGGTCATGGCGTGGCTCCTTTGGTTTGAACTGAACCGGATTGTTCAGGTTCAAGCCGCTTCGGCCTTGATACGGATCAAATCGAGCCGGCGACGTAGCGGAAACCTGCACCGAAAAAAGCTCCGCCGGATGGGCGGAGCTTTCGCATGGAGCCAAGAACGGTTCTTACTGCTGGGTGCAGCGTTTCTCGGCCTCTTCGATGGCCGCGGTGAAGCCCAGCAGCGAAAAGGTGTCCTTGGTCTGGGTTCCGCGCGCCGACCGGGCGGTCAGAACGGCTTCGGTGCCGCGTTTCATCGCGGTCACGATCTTGGCGTCATCCGCGGCGCTGGCCGGCCACGCCCATTCGCCTTCGGTGAACAGCTCGAATTCGTTGTCGTCGATCTTCAGGTTGACGGTCGATCCCGGCGCAAACGGGTATCCGCCGGTAAAGGTGACCTGCCCTTTGACCTCGGCATTCGGACGGTAGAACACGAACAGCAGAATGTCGCTGCGCCGCACCGACACGACCCGCCCGCCGCGGGTATTCACCGTTTCCTTGGGCGCCGAGACGCTCCAGCATTCGGTCGGATCGTCCTCGACGAAGACGCTCCAGTCGGTCTTTGCCGCCACCCGGTTCGTGCTTGTCGCCTGCTGGGCGATTGCGGTCGTGGCCATCCCCGCCACGCAAAGGCCCGCGATCACGCGGACGAGCTTCGATCTCATCTGTTCAGCCTCCTGGCTCGACCCACACCTCAACTCCACCCCGGATGGCCGCGAACCCTGACGGTCCGTCTGTTGCAGTTGCGCATCCGGATGATTGCCGACATACACACACTAACGCAGGTTTCGCCACAGGCGAAAGGGCGATTGGCAGAATTTTGCGCACATTCCGGAGGGACGACATGACGCAACCCGTACCGATGACCGAACTATGGCGCGGACCGCTGTTGGAGAGCCTTCATCTGGGCCATGCGGTGATCTGCGACGACAGCGGTCAGATCGTGCGCAGCTGGGGCGATCCGAATGCGGTGATCTATCCGCGGTCGTCAGCCAAGATGATCCAGGCGCTGCCGCTGGTCACCTCGGGCGCGGCGGCCAAATACGGGCTGGGCTCCGAGCACCTAGCACTGGCCTGCGCCTCGCACAATGGCGCGGCGATCCATACCGAGCGCGTGACCGCCTGGCTGGATCACTTGGGCCTGTCCGAGCCTGATCTGCGCTGCGGCCCGCAGGAGCCGGCCGACATGGCCGCGCGCGACGGCTTGATCCTGGCCGATGACACGCCCTGCCAGATCCACAACAACTGCTCGGGCAAGCATTGCGGGTTCCTTACCCTGGCCCGGCACATGGGGGCAGGCCCCGAATATATCGAGATCGACCACCCCGTGCAGCAGGCCTGCCTGTCGGCTTTCGAAGAGACCACGGGCGAGGATAGCCCATGCTACGGGATCGACGGCTGCTCGGCGCCCAATTTCGCCACTTCGCTGGTGGGGCTGGCACGGTCGATGGCGTGGTTTGCCTCGGCCGGCGACCGGTCGGACCGGGCCAGCGATGCGGCCCTGCAATTGACCCGGGCGATGGTCGCCCACCCCGAGCTGGTGGCCGGGGAAACCCGCGCCTGCACCGAACTGATGCGCGCGATGAACGGGCGTGCCGCGATCAAGACCGGGGCCGAGGCCGTATTTGTCGCGATCATCCCGGAAAAGAAGATGGGCGTGGCGTTGAAGATCACCGATGGCGCCACCCGTGCCAGCGAATGCGCGATCGCCGCCATTCTCGCCAGCCTCGGCGTGCTCGAAGCCGATCACCCGGCCACGCGCAAATTCATGAACGCCACGCAATACAGCCGCCGCGGGCTGGAATGCGGCGTGATCCGCCCCGCGCCGGGTTTCCCCGGGTAAGGGTCACATCTCGATCTCGTGGATCTCGGCCACCTCGACCGAGCCCGAGCCGTTGACCACCATGGGGCAGCCCTTGGCCATCTCGGTGGCGGCTTCGATGCTGTCGGCCTTGACGACGGTAAAGCCCGAGACCGGGTTCGGCCCGCCATTATCGGCCACGCCATCGGCGCTGACGGTATGGGACTGGCCCACCGGGTTGCCGGGGATTTCCAGCGCCGGCCCCATGTTCTGGAACCACGCGCCCCAAGCGGCCATGGCGGCTTCGATCTCGGCCGGGTCCGTCGGCGTGGTGCCACCGTGATAGACAAACAGGTACTGAGGCATTTTCTGGTCTCCCTTTTGGTCAGACAGGGTTGGCAAGCCGGGCTTCCAGCTTGCGCAGCGACGAGGTCCAGCCGCTTTCATGATTGGCCGAGACGTCGTCATCGCCCAGATCGCGGTGATCGAGGATCAGGCGCGCCCCGGTGCCGGTCGGCTCGACCGTCAGCGTTACATGGCTCTCGGCGCCGCGTTGGTCCTGGTCGTCATGCCAGCCCCATGTGAACCCGACCGAGTTCGGCGGGTCCACATGGGTCACATCCCCGGACACCTTGAACCGCTGCCCGTCCCCATTGACCATGACCGAATACCACGGACCAAGGCGCGAGAAATCCAGGTCGTGCTCCGGCACCTCGACCCCTTCAGGGCCCCACCACTGCAACAATCTGGTTCCGTCGCTGATCCAGACGAACAGGGTTTCGGCGCTGACCGGAAAGTCGCGCACCAGCTTCAGGTCGGCCATGAGGGGTCCTCCTGCAGAATGTCGCCCAGGCGGTCCAGGCTGGCCTCCCAGAACTGGCGTTTCGAGATGGTCCATTCGGCAATCGCCCGCAGCCCCTCGGGGCGGATCGAATAGATCCGCTGGGTGCCGTTGACGCGCTGGCTCACCAGCCCGGCCTGCCGCAAAACCTTCAGGTGCCGGGAAATGGCGGCGCCGGACATACCCTTGCCCCGGGCAAGGTCGCCTGCGGGCAGTTCGCCCTGATCCATCAGTTGTTCAACGATCGTGAATCGGGTCGGGTCGGACAGGGCCGAAAAGGTATCGAGCAGCGTGTTCATACCCATTGTTTAACACGAATGTTAAACAATGAAAACCCGAAACCGTCGGATCAGCCCTGCGCAAAATCCGATCGGGCATATCCCTGCAGGTACAGCAGCGCGGTCAGGTCGCCATGGTTGATGCGCACGTCACACTGCGCGGCGACCGAGGGTTTGGCGTGCAAGGCCACCCCCGTCCCGGCACGCTCCAGCATGCCCAGATCATTCGCCCCGTCGCCCACGGCGATCACCTCGGCCTCGGAAATGTTCAGCCGGGCCGAGATCTGTTCCAGCGCCTCAACCTTGGCCTGACGGCCCAGGATCGGGCGCTGCACGTCGCCTGTCAGCTTGCCGTCCGCCGCCAGCAGCGTGTTGGCGCGGTTCTCGTCAAAACCCAGCAGCTCGGCCACGCGGGCCGTGAACGCGGTGAACCCGCCCGAGACCAGCGCGGCATAGCCGCCATTGGCCCGCATCGTAGCAACCAGTTCTCGGCCGCCCGGCATCAGGGTGATGCGTTGGTTCAGCACCCGGTCGATCACCGACACGTCCAGCCCCTTCAGCAGGCCCACCCGCTCGGTCAGCGCGCCTTCGAAATCCAGTTCGCCATTCATGGCGCGGGCAGTGATGTCCTTGACCCGCTCGCCCACCCCGGCCTCGTCGGCCAGTTCGTCGATGCATTCCTGCTGGATCATCGTGCTGTCCATGTCGGCCAACAGCATCTTCTTGCGGCGGCCCTCGGCCAGCTGCACCGCCAGATCGACGCCCAGTTTCTGCAGGTCGGCCCAGACATCCCAGCGGTTGGCTGGAACCGCCGGCAGGGCGAATTCGGCCGCTTCGTCGGGGCTCAGCCACTGGATGTCGCCCCCACCCCAGGCATTGCGCAACGCGTCGATCAGCGCCCCGTCCAGCGACGGCGTCTTGGGGTTGGTCAACAGGGTGGCAACGTACATCTTGATCCTCCGGCAGCCTGCCCTGCGCATATCGCAGGCGCAGCATTTCCGCCAGAGGCCAATTCCGCGCCGCTAACCCAGAATGCCCGGCAGGCGCAGCCCGTGTTCGCGGGCGCAGTCCTTGGCGATGTCATAACCCGCATCCGCATGGCGCCACACGCCCGAGGCCGGGTCGTTCCACAACACCCGCTCCAGCCGCCGCGCGGCGTCCTCGGTGCCGTCGGCGCAGATCACCACGCCCGCGTGCTGGCTGAAGCCCATGCCAACCCCGCCGCCGTGATGCAGCGACACCCAGGTCGCGCCGCTGGCGGTGTTGATCAATGCGTTCAGCAGCGGCCAGTCCGACACGGCGTCGGACCCATCCAGCATCGCCTCGGTCTCGCGGTTTGGGCTGGCGACCGAGCCGCTGTCTAGGTGATCTCGGCCGATGACGACCGGTGCGCTCAGCTCTCCATTCGCGACCATCTCGTTGAAGGCCAGCCCGGCCCGGTGCCGGTCGCCCAGCCCGATCCAGCAGATCCGCGCGGGCAGACCCTGAAACGCGATCCGGTCACGGGCCATGTCCAGCCAACGATGCAGATGCTCGTTCTCGGGGAACAGCTCCTTCATCTTGGCATCGGTCTTGTAAATATCCTCGGGGTCGCCCGATAGAGCGCACCAGCGGAACGGGCCGATGCCACGGCAAAACAGCGGGCGGATATAGGCCGGGACGAAACCGGGAAAGGCAAAGGCGCTCTCAAGCCCCTCGTCCTGCGCCACCTGCCGGATGTTGTTGCCGTAGTCCAGCGTCGGCACGCCCGCGTTCCAGAAATCGACCATCGCCGCGACATGCTGCTTCATCGAGGCGCGCGCGGCCTTTTCCACTGCTTTAGGGTCTGTTTCCCGCTTTTCGCGCCACTGCGCCAGAGTCCAGCCCAGCGGCAGATACCCGTTGATCGGGTCGTGGGCGCTGGTCTGGTCGGTCACGATGTCGGGGCGCATCCCGCCCGCGGCCATGCGGCGGTAAATCTCGGGGAAGATCTCGGCCGCATTGCCCAGCAGACCCACGGATTTCGCCTCGCCCGCCTTGGTCCAGCGGTCGATCATGGCGAGCGCCTCGTCCAGCGTTTCGGCCTTCTCATCCAGGTATTTGGTGCGCAGACGGAAATCGATGCTGTCGGGGTTGCATTCCACCGCCAGACAGCAGGCCCCGGCGAAGACTGCCGCCAGGGGCTGTGCCCCGCCCATGCCGCCCAGCCCACCGGTCAGGATCCATCGCCCGGTCAGGTCGCCGCCATAGTGCTGGCGCCCGGCCTCGGCGAAGGTTTCATAGGTGCCCTGAACGATGCCCTGCGTGCCGATATAGATCCACGACCCGGCCGTCATCTGGCCGTACATCATCAGGCCCTTCCGATCCAATTCGTTGAAATGATCCCAGGTCGCCCAATGCGGCACGAGGTTGGAATTGGCGATCAGAACCCGCGGCGCGTCCTTGTGCGTTCGGATGATCGCCACCGGCTTGCCGGACTGCACGATCAGGGTCTCGTCGGACTCGAGATCCTTCAAACTGGCCACGATAGTGTCGAAATCCTTCCAGGTCCGCGCCGCACGGCCGATGCCGCCATAGACCACCAATTCGTGCGGGTTTTCGGCCACGTCGGGGTGCAGGTTGTTCATCAGCATCCTCAACGGGGCCTCGGTCAGCCAGCTTTTGGCATTCAGGTCCGGCCCGGTCGGTGGAAAGACGTCACGGGTGTTCTTGCGCGGGTCACTCATTTCGGGGCTCCTTTTTCGGCCAGCGCGCCCGACAAGGCCAAGGCACGCAGGCGGTCAAGCATCTCTTGCAGGTGCGGGCGCAGGCGTTCAGTCCGGTCCGCGCGCCAGGTCCAGGGCGGGGTCTCGTCCATATAGGCGCGTTGGGCGATCTCCATCTGGATCACATGTATACCCTTGTCTGGGCGGCCATAGTGCCGGGTGGTCCAGCCGCCCTTGAATCGGCCGTTCAGCACCGCGGTACAGCCCGACGCCTGAGCCACGGCATCCACCGCCTGCGCGACCTCGGGTGCGCAGGTGGTGCCGTCATTGGTGCCCGTGTTGAACACCGGCAACTCTCCGTCGAATAGGAAGGGGATCAGGGACCGGATCGAGTGGCAGTCGAACAGGATCACCACGCCATGCCTGGCCCGCACCCGCTCCAATTCTTCCTGCAACGCGGCGTGATAGGGAGCGTGGAACTTTTCGCGCCTCTCCTCGATTTCATCTTCCGACGGTTCCTGTCCTTCCAGCCATATGGGTTGCCCGTCGAAATCGGTCAGCGGCACCAGGGTCGTCGTGTTCTGCCCCGGATAGAGCGACACGCCCGCCGGATCGCGATTGGCGTCGATCACATAGCGGTGCACGCGGGACTGAACCACCGTCGCATCGCTCAAGAGCCTTTCATAGAGCCTGTTTATGTGCCAATCCGTGTCGGCCAACGCCCGGCCGGTCTGGTTCAGGCGCGCATGGATCTCCTCGGGCACGAAGGTTCCGCCATGCGGTTGGCCCAGCACGATCGGGCTCTGCCCTTGCTGCACCTCGACCACGATCATGCCGTCACCTCCGGGAGCGGTACGCCCAGCGCCTCCAGGATCGCGCCGCTGGCCACAAGATCCTTGGCCTGTTCCAGTTCCGGGGCCAGGTACCGGTCCTCGGCCAAAGGCGGGATGTCGGCGCGCAGCCGCGCAATCACCCGCTGCAAGGGCGCGCTGGTGACTAGCGGGGCGCGGAACTCGACGCCCTGAGCGGCGCAGAGCAGCTCGATCCCCAGAATGTGGTTGAGGTTTTCCACCATACGCGTCAAACGCCGCGCACCGTGGGCGGCCATCGAGACGTGATCTTCCTGGTTGGCCGAGGTGGGCGTGCTGTCGGTGACGCACGGGTTGGCCAGATGCTTGTTTTCGCTCATCAGCGCGGCGGTCGTGACCTCGGCGATCATGAAGCCCGAATTCAGACCCGGGTCGGGGGTTAGGAATGGCGGCAGGTCGAAGCTGAGCGTCGGATCCACCATCAAGGCGATCCGGCGCTGCGCGATGGCACCGATCTCGGACAAGGCCAGTGCGATCATGTCGGCGGCAAACCCCACCGGTTCGGCGTGAAAATTGCCGCCCGAGACGATCATGTCGGGATCGGACAGCACCAGCGGGTTGTCGGTGGCCGCGTTGGCCTCGGTCTGCAAGGTCGCGGCGGCCTGCCGGATCACGTCGATCGCGGCACCGGTGACCTGCGGCTGACAGCGGATGCAATACGGGTCCTGCACGCGACTGTCACCCTCGCGATGGCTTTCACGGATTTCCGAGCCCTGCAACACGGCGCGCATGGCGCTGGCGGCCTCTATCTGGCCGCGATGACCGCGCAGAGCGTGAATCTCGGGTTGAAGCGGCGCGGTGGACCCCATGATGGCATCGGTCGAAACGGCCGAAACGACCAGCGCGTTTTGCGCCGCGCGCCAGCCTTCGAACAGGCCCGCCAAGGCGTAGGCCGTCGAGAACTGGGTGCCGTTGATGAAGGCCAAGCCCTCCTTCGGCCCCAGCTGAACAGGCTCTAACCCAACTTTTTTCAAGGCTTGGGCGCCCGGCATGACCGTACCGTCCAGTTCGGCTTTGCCTTCACCGATGACCACCGCCGTCATGTGGGCCAGCGGCGCCAGATCACCCGAGGCCCCCACCGAGCCCTGCGCCGGGATCACCGGGGTCACGCCTCGGGCGAGCATCTGTTGCAGCAGGTCCACCGGCGCCCACCGCACGCCGGATGCGCCGCGCCCGAAGGACAACAGCTTGAGCGCCATCATCAGGCGCGCCAACCGCCGCGGCACCGCCGGGCCAACCCCGCAGCAATGGCTGAGGATCAGGTTGCGCTGCAGCGCCGAGGTGTCCTTGGCCGCGATCTTTAGGCTGGCCAGCTTACCGAAACCGGTATTAACGCCATAGACGGGTTGATCACCGGCGGCGGCCTCGGCGATGCGGGCGGCGGCGGCCTCGACAGCCGGGCGACAGCAATGATCCAGAACCACCGGCGTTTCGTTCCAGTAGATATCCGCCAGTTGAGTCAGCGAGACCTGCCCCGGAACCAAGGTCAGAGCGCTCATGCCTCCCCTCCGAAAATGCGTGCGTGCAGCGGGTTTAACCCGATCCGATAGGCCAGCTCGGCCGGGTGAGAGACGTCCCACACAGCCAGATCCGCCCGCTGGCCAGGCGCAATCGTACCGGCATCGGCCAGCCCAAGCGCGCGGGCAGCATTGCGGGTGACCCCGGCTAGTGCCTCGGCCGGGGTCATGCCAAACAGGGTGCAGCCCATGTTCATCGACAGCAGCAGCGACGTCAGCGGCGAGGACCCCGGATTGCAATCGGTGGCCAGGGCCATCGGCACCCCGGCCTTGCGGAACAGGTCGATCGGCGGTGCCTGCGTTTCCCGCAGCGTGTAGAACGCGCCGGGCAGCAGAACCGCAGTCGTTCCGGCCTCGGCCATGGCGTCCACCCCTGCGGCGTCCACATATTCGAGATGATCGGCCGACAGGGCGCCGTAGGACGCCGCCAGCCGGGCCCCGCCCAGATTCGACAATTGTTCGGCATGCAGCTTGACCGGCAGCCCCAGCTCACGCGCGGCGTCGAACACCCGCGCGATCTGAGCCGTATCGAAGGCGATTCCCTCGCAGAACCCGTCGACCGCGTCGATCAGCCCCTCGGCATGGGCCGCGCGCAGGGTCGGGATGCAGACCGTGTCGATATAGGAATCCGCGCGCCCGGTGAATTCGGGCGGGATCGCATGCGCGCCCAGAAAGCTGGTCATTACCCGAACCGGGCGCAGCTGCGGGATCTGACGCGCCACGCGCAACATGCGCAGCTCCGCCTCGGGCTCCAGGCCATAACCCGATTTGATCTCGATGCAGGTCACCCCTTCGGCAATGAGGGCATCGACGCTGGGCAAGGCGGTGTCCAGCAACTCCTGCTGGCTGGCCGCGCGAGTGGCCGCCACCGTGGACAGGATACCGCCACCGGCCCGGGCGATATCGGCGTAAGAGGCACCGTTCAGACGCATCTCGAACTCGGCGGCGCGATTGCCGCCAAACACGACATGGGTGTGCGGGTCGATCAGACCCGGCGTGATTAGGCGATCCCGGTAATCAATGACCGGGCCGGCCTGTCGCGCCAAGGGGTCCTGCCAAGATCCCACCCAGTCGATCCGGTCGCCGCCCACCACGATGGCGGCATCCTCGATCAGGCCATAGGGCGACGCGCCCTTGGCCATGGTCGCAACGTGCTGACAGCGGAGGACAGTTTTTTCGGCCATGGCGATTCTTTTGGACTCCCGTTGCAGGTGGATTTTTCGTATACGGGTAAAAATCTAAAGTCTACACAAATTGAGTGCTGCATGACGATACACGCAAGAACCGCCTTGTTAGGCTCTAATTGGGTTCCGAACCTGCGGGTGGAAATCACCGAAGGGCGGATTGCCGGGCTGCAGGCCAACGTCCCGCCCGCGCCCGGTGATACATGCGTCGATCTCTTGCTGCCGGCCCTGTCGAACCTGCACAGCCACAGCTTTCAACGCGCCATGGCCGGGATGACCGAGACCCGGACCGCTGGCCGGGAAAGCTTCTGGAGCTGGCGGCAGCTGATGTACCGGTTTCTGGAGAACCTGACGCCTAGGCATATCGAGGCCATCGCCGCCCTGACCTTCCTTGAGATGCAGGAGGCCGGATATGCTGCGGTCGGCGAGTTCCACTATGTCCATCACCAACCCGGCGGCGCGCCCTATGCCGATCTGTCCGAACTGAGTCAGCGCATCTTTGCCGCCGCGCAGCAGACGGGGATCGGGCTGACCCATCTGCCGGTGCTCTATACCTTTGGCGGAGTCCGGCAAGAGGCTTTGACCGGCGGGCAAATGCGGTTCGGCAACGATCTGGTCCGCTATCTGGACCTGCTCGACGCGACCCGGGACCGGGCCCGACAGGCCCCGGCCGACACCGTTGTCGGCATCGCCCCGCATTCGCTGCGGGCCACCCGCCCCGGCGACCTTTGCGCCCTGATCGACAACGTCCCGGACGGCCCTGTTCACATCCACATCGCCGAGCAGGTGAAAGAGGTTCAGGACGTGCAGGCCGCTTTGGGCAGCCGTCCGGTGGAGTGGTTGCTGAACACCCTGCCGGTCGATGACCGCTGGTGCCTCGTCCACGCCACCCATATGACGCCCGGCGAAACCCGGGCCCTAGCACGGTCGGGCGCCGTGGCGGGGCTGTGCCCGATCACCGAGGCCAATCTGGGCGACGGTATTTTCGAAGGTCCGACCTTTGTTGGTGAGAACGGGAGGTTCGGGGTTGGATCAGACTCTAACATTCGGATTTCGCTGCCCGAGGAACTGCGGACCCTCGAATATTCGCAACGCCTACGCGACCGCACGCGGGCGGTTCTGGTGCGGGGCGAAGGCTCGGTCGGGCATGCACTGTATACAGGTGCGGCCCAAGGCGGCGCGCAGGCGCTTGGGCGCGACGCCGGCGAAATCGCCCCAGGCAAGCTGGCCGATCTGGTGGCCATCGACCGCGCGCACCCGACCCTGTGCGCACTGCGAGACGACCAACTGCTGGACGGGCTGTGTTTCGCGGCCCCCGACGGGCTGGTAACCGATCTGTGGTCGGCCGGCCGCCACATGGTCCGCGCCGGGCGCCACGTCGCGCGCGACACGATCATCCCCGCCTATCGCCGGGCCATTGCCGATCTGCTGTCCCGAGTCTAATCAACTCCAACACCAAGCCGAGCGCCCTATGACCCAAAGCCCCGAGACCACCAGCTACAAGGACATCAAACAGACCGTGCTAGGCCGCATCCGTTCCGGCGAATGGCGGCCCGACACGCTGCTGCCCAACGAAGAGGAACTGGCGGTCGAGTTTTCCTGCACCCGCACCACGGTGAACCGCGCGCTGCGCGAACTGGCCGAGGAGGGTTTCCTGGAACGCCGCCGCAAGGCGGGCACCCGCGTGTCCAGCGCCCCGCAGCGGCAGGCCCGCTTTACCATCCCGCTGGTACGCGACGAGGTCGAGGCCATGGGCGGCACCTATCGGTATGCACTGGTCTCGGCGCTGACTGAGACCGCGCCAGAATGGCTGGGGGCGCGGCTGGCGCTTACACCGGGGCAGCGCGTGGTGCATGTGCGCTGCATGCACTACTCCGGCAACACCCCCTTTCAGTTCGAGGACCGCTGGATCGTCATCGACAGCGTGCCGCAGGTCGAACAGGCCGATTTCTCCGCCATCGGCCCGAATGAATGGCTGGTGCAGACGGTCCCCTTCACCAATGTCGAACTGTCCTTTCTGGCCAGCCGGGCCGACGCCACGCTGGCCGGTTTTCTGGACGTGACCGAAGGCGAGCCGGTCTTTACCGCCGAACGCATCACATGGCTGCAGGGCGCACCTGTGACGCTGGCCAAGATGTATTTTGCCGCTGGCTATCGCATGACCACCCGGCTCTGATGCAAAAAGGCCCACAACAGGGTCTTTACCAGCGGCGCAATCCGATACAGGGTCCGGATCGGCAGCACCGCAATCAGGAGGACCCGAAATGGCCAACCCGCTTTATGATCGTCTGTTCGGCATCCATGCGGGCAAAGACACGCCGTTTCTGCATCTTCCGGACGGCCGTACGCTGACCCATGCCGCGTTTCTGGACATGGCGGCGCGGGTGGCCAATGCGCTGACGGGGCTGGGGCTGGAACCGGGCGACCGGGTGGCGGTACAGGTCCACAAATCGCCCGAGGCGCTGGCGCTGTATGCGGCCTGCGTTCAAGCCGGGCTGATCTTTCTGCCGCTGAACACCGCCTATACCGGCGCCGAGCTGAGCTATTTCATCGATAACAGCGGCGCTGCGCTGGTGGTCTGCGATGCGGGTGCGCTGTCCGAACTGGAGACCATCGCACACGGGCATGGCGCGCGGGTCGAAACGCTGAACGCCGACGGCTCGGGCAGCCTGATGCGGCGCGCGCTGGGGATGCTACCGGCGTTTGAACCGGTGCGCCGCACTTCGGACGATCTGGCCGCGTTTCTTTATACTTCGGGCACTACCGGGCGGTCCAAGGGCGCCATGCTGACGCAGGCGAACCTGCTTTCGAACGCCGAAACGCTGGTGCAGGAGTGGCGCTTCACCGCGGATGACGTGTTGCTGCACGCGCTGCCGATCTTTCACACCCATGGCCTGTTCGTGGCCACCAATGTCATGCTGTCGGCCGGCGGGTCGATGATCTTTCTGCCGGGCTTCGATCTGGACGACATCCTTCGCCTGATGCCCAAGGCCACCTCGATGATGGGGGTGCCGACCTTCTATACTCGCCTCCTGAACGACGACCGATTCACCGGGGATCTGGCCCGACACATGCGGCTGTTCATTTCCGGCTCGGCGCCGTTGCTGGCCGAAACCCACACGCGGTTCGAGCAACGCACCGGCCACCGGATCCTGGAACGCTATGGCATGACCGAGACCAACATGAACACCTCGAACCCCTATGACGGCGAGCGCCGCGCCGGGACGGTGGGCTTTCCGCTGCCGGGGGTCGAGTTGAAGATCACCGACCCCGAAACGGGCGATCCGCTGCCGCAGGGCGAGATCGGCATGATCGAGGTGCGCGGCCCGAACGTGTTCAAGGGCTATTGGCAGATGCCCGAGAAAACCGCCGCCGAGCTGCGCGAGGACGGGTTCTTCATCACCGGTGATCTGGGCCGCATCGACGCTGACGGCTATGTGCATATCGTCGGGCGCGGCAAAGACCTGATCATCTCGGGCGGCTACAACATCTATCCCAAGGAAATCGAGCTGGTTCTGGATGAACAGCCCGGCGTGCTGGAAAGCGCAGTGATCGGCGTGCCGCACCCGGATTTCGGGGAAACCGTTCTGGGCATACTGGTGCCCGAGGCCGGCGCGGCACCGGATCTGGGTGCGATCATGGATGCGGTGAGCCAAAGCCTTGCCCGTTTCAAACATCCCCGCAAGCTGATCCTGCTGGACGAATTGCCCCGCAATACGATGGGCAAGGTGCAGAAAAACGTTCTGCGCGAGACCTACAAGGACATGTTCGCGGGCGGCTGATCAGGGGCGCAGCGGCACGCGCCCGGCTTCGGTCAGCAGCCAGCAGTCGCGCCCCCCGAACACGGCGACCCCCGGTTTGGCGGCCATAGCCCGCGCCGATGTCCAGGTTGATGCGGTTCCTGTAATGTGTGGGGTGGTCCACCACCGTGTGGCCATGCACGATCAGCTTGGGGTGCGGGGTCTGACGGGCGTGAAAGCTCTGACGGAGCCAAACCAGATCATCCTCGGCCTGCGCGCTCAGCGGCACGCCCGGCCGGATGCCGGCATGAACAAAAGCAAGCTCGGGGGTCTGGTGCTTCCGCACTAGGTCGCGCAGAAATGCCTTGTGCGCAGCCGGCACCGCCGCGTGAGCCGCGCGATGCACATTCTGCAGCCGGATGCGATCTTCGAATTCGACACCATAGCCGCGCAGGGTTTCGGTTCCGCCCAGCCGCGCGTGCAGCAAGTGGTAGCCGACTAGAAGATGCGGATCATGGCGCGGCTCATCCTGCAGGAACCACGCGAACATCCGGTCATGGTTGCCCAGCAGCGTGGCCCAGTTTCGCCCCGCGTCGCGCCCCCCGCAATCAGTCGGTCCAACAGACCCCTGCTGTCGGGGCCCCGATCGACGTAGTCGCCCAGAAACACGATCCGCACATCGCGTCCGCCATACTGCTCGATCAGGGACAGGGCGCGGTCATGCCGATGTCTCCGTTCCGGGCCGGGTTGGATTTGCGGGCCTTTGCAACGACAACGCCTGCACCGGGCGGGTGCAGGCGTCAATCGCTTTCATCCGGGTCTTGCCAGATCAGATCACGTCGAACTCCAGCGGCTTGATCTGGGTGAACAGCCCGGTTTCAGCCAGCTTGGCGCGGGCTTCAGCCGGAACCGGCTCGTCAACATACAGCAGCGCGATCGCCTCGCCACCCGCCTGGGCGCGGCCCAAGGTAAAGTTGGCGATGTTCACGCCATGCTCGCCCATGGTCTTCCCCAGGGTGCCGATGATGCCCGGCACGTCCTCGTTGGTGGTGTAGAGCATGTGCGCGCCGACCTCGGCATCGATGTTGATGCCCTTGATCTGGATGAAGCGCGGCTTGCCGTCGCTGAACACGGTACCCCCGATCGAGCGTTCGCGCTTGTCGGTCACCACGGTCACCTTGATATAGCCCTCGAAGGCGCCCGACTTGTCCTGATTGGTGGTCGAGATCTTGATCCCACGCTCTTTGGCCACGACCGGGGCCGAGACCATGTTCACCTCGGGGTTCGAGCGCTTCATGATCCCCGCTACCACCGCGCAGTTCAGCGCCGCCAGGTTCATCTGCGCCGCAACACCATCATACAGGATGTTGATTGCCTTGATCGGCTCGTCGGTCATCTGGCCGATGAAGCTGCCCAGATGGCCGGCCAGCTTGATCCACGGCCCCATGACCTTGGCCTCTTCGGCGGTGACGCTGGGCATGTTCAGCGCATTCTCGACCGCGCCGGTCAGCAGATAGTTCGAGATCTGCTCGGCCACCTGCAGCGCCACGTTTTCCTGCGCTTCGGTAGTCGCCGCGCCCAGATGCGGGGTGCAGACCACGTTGGGCAGGTCGAACAGCGGGTTTTCCTTGGCCGGCTCTTCGCTGAACACGTCGAAGGCTGCTCCCGCGACATGGCCGGATTTGATCAGTTCGGCCAGCGCCTCTTCGTCGACCAGACCGCCGCGGGCGCAGTTGATGATGCGCACGCCCTTCTTGGTCTTGGCCAGATTCTCGCGGCTGAGGATGTTGCGGGTCTGGTCGGTCAGCGGCACGTGCAGGGTGATGAAATCGGCCCGCGCCAGCAGCTCGTCCAGCTCGACCTTTTCCACGCCCATCTTGTCGGCCTTCTCCTGGCCCAGATAGGGGTCATAGGCGATGACCTTCATCTTCAGGCCATGCGCCCGGTCACAGACGATGCCGCCGATATTGCCGGCACCGATCACGCCCAGCGTCTTGTTGGTCAGCTCGACCCCCATGAATTTGGACTTTTCCCACTTGCCCGCATGGGTGCTAGCATTGGCCTCAGGGATTTGACGCGCCACGGCGAACATCATCGCGATGGCGTGCTCGGCGGTGGTGATCATGTTGCCGAACGGCGTGTTCATCACGATCACGCCCTTTTTCGAGGCGGCTTCCTTGTCGATATTGTCGGTGCCGATGCCGGCGCGGCCGATCACCTTCAGCTTGTCGGCCTTTTCCAGGATCTTCTCGGTGACCTTGGTGGCCGAGCGGATGGCCAGGCCGTCATAGTTGCCGATGATCTCGGCTAGCTTTTCCTTGTCCTTGCCCACGTCGGGCATGAAATCCACGTCGATGCCGCGGTCACGGAAGATCTGAACCGCGGTTTCGCTGAGCTTGTCGGATACGAGTACTTTGGGGGCCATGTGCGTGGTCCTTGAATGGAATGATAACTCCGGGCCGGACACGGCCCGGATCTTGTAAGGGAAAGGGGTCAGGCGGCTTCGGCCTGGGCTGCGATCTCGGCCTCGAATGCCCATTTCAGCCAGGGCAGCATCGCCTGGATGTCGGACGTCTCGACCGTGCCGCCGCACCAGATGCGCAGCCCGGCCGGCGCATCGCGATACGCGCCGATGTCCAGCGCCACGTTCTCGGCCTCCAGCCGCTTGGCGACCGCCTTGGCAAAGCTGGCGCCGTCGCGAATGCGCGGATCGGTGAATTTCAGGCAGACGCTGGTGTTCGACCGGGTAGCCGGGTCCTCGGCCAGGTTGTCGATCCAGTCGTTCTGGTCGCAGAATTCGAAAATCGCCTGCGCATTGGCATCGGCGCGGGCGATCAGGCCCTGCAGCCCGCCGACCGAGCGGGCCCAATCCAGCGCGAAAAGGTAATCCTCGACCGCAAGCATCGACGGCGTGTTGATGGTTGCGCCGGTAAAGATGCCCTCGATTAGCTTGCCGCCCTTGGTCAGGCGGAAGATCTTCGGCAGCGGCCACGCAGGGGTATAGCTTTCCAACCGCTCGACCGCGCGGGGGCTGAGGATCAGCATGCCATGCGCGGCCTCGCCACCCAGAACCTTCTGCCAGCTGAAGGTGGTGACATCCAGCTTGTCCCAGGGCAGGTCCATCGCAAATGCGGCGCTGGTGGCGTCGCAGATGGTCAGGCCGGCGCGGTCATCGGCGATCCAGTCGCCATTCGGAACCCGCACGCCCGAGGTGGTCCCGTTCCAGGTAAAGACCACGTCATTGTTGAAATCGATGGTCGCCAGATCGACGATCTGCCCGTAATCGGCGGTTTTCACCTCGGCATCGATCTTCAGCTGTTTGACCACGTCGGTGACCCAACCCGCGCCAAAGCTTTCCCAGGCCAGCATCTCGACCTTGCGTTCGCCCAGCAGCGACCAAAGCGCCATTTCCACCGCACCCGTATCCGAGGCCGGAACGATGCCGATACGATAGTCGGCCGGAATGCCCAGCACTTCGCGCGTGCCTTCGATCGCCGCTTTCAGCTTGTCCTTGCCGATGGCGGCGCGGTGCGACCGGCCCAGCGCGGCACCGGCCAGCTTGTTCAGCTCGAATGTGGGGGGTTTGGCACAGGGGCCCGAGGAAAAACGCGGATTGGCCGGCCGCGCTGCCGGTCGTTCGATGGTCATTGGTGTTACCCTTCCAGATATACGCCCCTCGTTGGGGAGGGGTGTCCCGCGGCCAGACCTAGGGGGCCGCAGATGGACGGGCAAGCGGAAAAGACGCTTTGAATATCAAAAACGACATGGACTGTGACGCCAAATCGGAACACAGGTTTCCGATCGGCGCATTTTGCACCCGCAGAAAGACCTCAGCGATCCAGCCAGACGGTTTCACCCGTGGCCAGAGATTGCTGTGCCGCCAGCCCCATGCGCACGGCCCACATGCCGTCGGTCAGGCTGACATCCGGGGCGTCGCGCTCACCGCGCACCAGCGCCAGAAAGCCCTGGTGCTGATAGAAGGTCGAGCCGTTGTGGTCGCCCGCCGCCAGCAGGCGCGGATCGACGGGAATGTCGCGGGCGATCGGACCTTTGGGGTCGCGCGGGCTGACGATGAGCTGCGGCACCGGCGGCTCGCCCAGATGTTCGGGCCAGAACCGGCCCGGCCCGGGGACCAGCGCCTCGATCTTGGCCTTGGGGCCGACGACCGAGATTTCCTCCTGATACCGCGCGCCCTCGGCGAACATGCAAAGTTCCAGCATCGCCCGCGCACCCGAGGCGAAATCGACGATGACATAGCCGTGGTCGAGGATGTCAGGCGTTTCGCCGTCATAGGTTTCGTCCAGATGGTTCACGGCCTGACCGCCGCTGGCGCTGATGCGCACCGGGTCGGATTGCAGGATCAGGCGCATCAGGTCGAAGAAATGACAGCATTTCTCGACGAAGGTGCCGCCCGTGTTGCGGTTGAACCGGTTCCAGTTGCCGACCTTTTCGAGGAACGGAAAGCGGTGTTCGCGGATGCTCAGCATCTTGACCCCGCCGCTGGTGTCCTGCGCCTCGGCGATCAGGGCGGCGATGGGCGGCATATAGCGGTACTCCATCGCCACCCAGATCGGACAGGGATAGCTGCGCTCGATCTCGGCCAGACGGGCCGCATCGTCGGGGTTGGTGAACAGCGGCTTCTCCACCAACAGCGGCAAGGGACGCGTTTCGGCGATCTGGGCGATCTGATCCACATGCAGATGGTTGGGGCTGGCGATGACGAGGCAGTCCAGCGCCTCGACCGCCAGCAGGTCCTGCACCGAAGCCATCATCCGGGCCCCCGGCACAATCGCCTGCGCGGCGCGCGCCATCTCGGGGTCGGGCTCGAAAATGGCGGCCACTTGCGTGCCCTCCAGCAGGGCGATGTTGTGCAGGTGTTCCTGCCCCATCATGCCACATCCGATCAGCCCGTAATTGATGGTCCGGGTCATGCGCGTTTCCTCGTCATTTCAGTCGTTGGACGTAAGTTGCCCGGTCCGGGTCGAACCAGGTTTTCGAAAACTCGACGGGTTCAGGCCGTTCCGACCAGCTGAACCGCTCGATGTAACCGACGGTCTCGCCCGCCGGCCGGGTGAAGTTCGCAGGGGTCCAGTCGGGCAGCCGCCCGACCGAAACCCGATCCTCGGCGCGGGTGATCCAGAACCCAAGCTGCTGCTGGTAATAGCGATAGAGCGAGTCCGACAGCAGCCGCCGGTCGATCAGACCGGCTGATTCGTCCAGCCAGATCTCCTCGACCGCGATGATTGTGTCATTCAGATAGCGCATCCGCCGCACGCGCGACCCGCGCCGCGAGGTGCCGAAATCGGGCAGGTCGGCGGGCTTGTCCAGGTGATCGACCGACAGGATGTCGGCGCGCGGCAGGCCGCCGCCCTCGGGCAGTTCCAGCCGGAACATGGCATAGACGCTGTTCTGGGCCCCGGTCTCGCGCACATAGTTGCCCGAGCCCTGGATCCGCTCGAGCATCCCCTTTTTTTCCAGCTCGGCGAGCGATTTTCGCAGCGTTCCGACCGAGACGTTCAGCTGCGCCGCCATGTCCCGCTCGGGCGGCAGACGCTCGCCGTCGATCAGCCGGCCGGCGGCGATGTCGCGGATCAGCAGCTCGGCGATCTGCACATAGATCGGCAGGGCGTTGGGGTTTCTGGTGGATGGGGGCACGCGGGCGCTTCACTTGGTCGCAGAAAAAATTGATACACTATTGATCTACATCAATGTGGTTGCTACGCAAGAGAAAAGTTGAGCCCGGCAGGAGAGAGAATCAGATGACGATCGTCCCCATCACATCCCCCGATCTGGATGCGGCCGAGGTTTCGTGGTTCGCGGCGCTGTGCTCGGACGATTATCAGTTTCTCGGTGTGCCCGACGGCGATCTGCGCTCCAGCTGGGAACATTGCTCGGGCATCGTGAAAGAGGCCGAGGCGCAGGGCTTCCGCAACATCCTGTGCCCGTCCTCGTATCAGGTGGGGCAGGACACGCTGAGTTTCGTGGCCGGCTGCGCCCCGATCACAGAAAAGATCAACCTTTTGGCCGCCGTGCGCTGCGGCGAGATGCAGCCGATCATGCTGGCACGCACGATCGCGACGCTGGATCACATGCTGAAGGGGCGGCTGACGGTCAACATCATCTCGTCGGATTTTCCGGGCGAAAAGGCCGAGAGCAGCTATCGCTACCAGCGCTCGCGCGAGGTGGTCGAGATTTTGAAACAGGCCTGGACGCAGGATGAGATCAACTATCAGGGTCAGGTCTACAATTTCTCGGGCCTGACGACCGATCCGGCCAAACCCTATCAGACCGGCGGGCCGCTGCTGTATTTCGGGGGCTATTCTCCCGATGCGCTGAAGCTGTGCGGCCAGCATTGCGACGTCTATCTGATGTGGCCCGAAACCAAGGACCAGCTGGCCGAGCGGATGAAGGCCGTACACGCGGTGGCCGACGAGTACGGCCGCACGCTGGACTATGGCCTGAGGGTACACATGATCGTGCGCGACACCGAGGCCGAGGCCAAGGAATATGCCGATTTTATCGTGTCGAAACTGGATGACGAATACGGCCGCGCAATCCGCGAACGGGCGCTGGACGCCACCTCATTAGGTGTTTCGCATCAGGCCAGGAACCGCGAGCTGGCGGACAAATACGGCTATGTCGAGCCGGGCCTGTGGACGGGCGTCGGCCGGGCGCGGTCAGGCTGCGGCGCGGCGCTGGTGGGGTCGACAGACCAGGTGCTGTCGAAGATCGAAGAGTATCAGAAGATGGGCATCCGCGCCTTCATCTTCTCGGGCTATCCGCATATGGACGAGGCCCGCCATTTCGGCACCCGTGTGATGCCACATCTGAAAACCTGCTCCCTTCCCGAAGCCTATGGAAGGGTCCCTGCTGACACCCCGGCGACGCCGCTGGGCAACGGAGTTCGTCGTTGATGCAACGTATCAAGCTTTCTGACACCCTGGAGCTGAGCCGCCTCGTCTATGGCATGTGGCGGCTGGGCGATGACAGCGATACCTCGGCCGCGCATGTGGCGGCCAAGATCCACGCCTGTCTGGATCAGGGCATCACCAGTTTCGATCAGGCCGACATCTATGGCGACTATGGCGCCGAGGCGATTCTGGGCAGCGCCCTGCGCGCCAATCCCGGCCTGCGGGATCGGATGGAGATCGTCACCAAATGCGACATCGTCGCCCCCTGCGGGCGCTATGCGGATGCCAAGGTGAAATACTATGACACCTCGCGCGCGCACATCCTGAAATCGGTCGACACCTCGCTGCGGGAAATGGCGATCGACCATATCGACCTGCTGCTGATCCACCGCCCCGACCCGTTCATGGACCACCATGAAACCGGCGCTGCGCTGGACGAGGTCGTGGCCAGCGGCAAGGTCCGCGCGGTGGGCGTGTCGAATTTCCGCCCCTGGGACTGGCAGCTGCTGCAATCGGCCATGAAGACCCCGCTGGTGACCAACCAGATCGAGATTTCTCTGGGCGCGATCGCCCCGTTCACCAATGGCGATCTGGCGTTTCACCAGCAGCACGGCCACCCGGTGATGGCGTGGTCGCCGCTGGGCGGCGGAGCGCTGATGGCGGGCAATCCTCCAGTGGGTGTGGTCGCGGATGAGATCGGCGCGCAGTTCGGCGTCGACCGTGCCGCGGTGGCCGTGGCCTTCCTGCTGGCCCATCCGAGCGGCATTCTGCCAGTTCTGGGCACCAACAGCCTGGACCGCATCAAGCGCATCTCGGACGCCCTGAAAGTCAATCTGGATCGTGAAGCCTGGTTCCGCCTCTACGAGGCGGCGCTGGGGCATGAGGTACCATGATGAACGCATTTTCGAACGACATGGCGCGCACCTTCATTCCGCACAAGGACGACACCCGCACCCTGCGGGACGCTTTCGGCCGGTTCGCCACCGGCGTCACCGTCGTGACCTGCGACAGCCCCGACGGGCCGGTCTGCATCACGGCCAACAGCTTTTCCTCGCTGTCGCTGGACCCGCCTTTGGTGATGTGGGCCGGAGACCGGAATTCGCGCCGGTTCCCCTATTTCCGCGCGGCCCGGCATTTCAGCATTCACGTGCTGTCGGCCGACCAGGCCGAGCTGTGCTTTGGCTGCTCGAAAGACGCCTTTGCCCTGCGTGACATCGACCACGACCGCTGCGAAAACGGTACGCCGCTGCTGCGCGGATGCCTGGCGCGGTTCGAATGTGAACAACATGCGTATCACGATGCGGGCGATCACGTTATCGTGGTGGGCAAGGTCTTGCGGGCCAGCATGGCGGACGGAGACGCGCTGACCTTTTACGCCGGCAAGCTCGGCCAATTCGCGCACCAATAAGCGCGGGACACGGTCGCGGGCCAAACCCGCGGCCTGAACAGGGAGGATCCGCATGGGCGGATTGACATCGGTGCTTGCGCCGATTGCATTCGTGAACGAAACCGCACTGCGTCTGGGCCGCGCGGTTGGCGTCGTTGCGATCGCCCTCATGGTGATCGCGATCCTGATTCAGGTGTTCTTCCGATACGTTCTGGGCAACGCCCTGCCCTGGCCCGACGAGGCGGCGCGGTTCTGCATGTTGTGGATGACCGGCCTGATGGCACCCACCGCCTTTCGGCGCGGCGGGTTCGTGGCCATCGACATGCTGGTCCGCTTTCTGCCCCGCGTACCCGGCCAGTTGCTGAACCTGTTTCTGCTGCTGCTCAGCCTGACGGTTCTGGTGGTCGCCGTGCGCATCGGCTGGTCCGAGGTCACGGGCTTTGGCGGGCGTTTCGCCACCGCCGCGCTGTACCTGCCCACCTCGTTTGGCTTTGACGAATGGTACCGGATCCCGCGCAGCTGGATGATGGCATCCCTTCTGGTGGGTGTGATCCTGCTGCTGTCGGTCAACATCGAACTGATCCTGCGCTCGATCATCACCATGCTTGGCGGCGGTGACCTGCTGCCCGAGATCCCCGAAGCCGCCGTGGGGGCCGAATAGATGCTGGTCTGGTTCCTGCCGGTCTTTCTGGTGTTTCTGCTGATCGGCCTGCCGGTCTTTTTCGCGCTGCTGGCCGCGCCCGGCCTGCTGCTGTGGCTGAACGGCCAGACCAACGACATCACACTGCTGTATCGCAACGTCTACAACGGGATGGACAGCTTTCCGTTGATGGCCATCCCCTTCTTCATGCTGGCCGGAGAGCTGATGAACCGCGGCGGCATCACCATCCGTCTGGTCGAGTTCAGCCAGGCCCTGATGGGGCACTTGCGCGGCGGGCTGGCGCATGTGAATGTGCTCAGCTCGATCCTGTTCGCGGGGCTGTCGGGCTCTGCGGTGGCCGATACCTCGGCGCTGGGCTCGATGCTGATCCCGGCGATGGAGAAGCAGGGCTATACCCGCAAGTTTGCCGCAGCGATCACCGCCGCCAGTTCGGTCATCGGACCGATCATCCCGCCCTCGGGGATCATGATCATCTATGCCTATGTCATGGGCGAAAGCGTCGCGGCCCTGTTTCTGGCCGGCATCGTGCCGGGCGTCATGGTTGGCATCGGCCTGATGCTGATGATCAAGGTCATGGCCAACCGCTATGATTTCCCGGTGGCCAGCCGCAAATACACCTGGCCCGAGCGCGGTCAGGCCAGCCTCAAGGCGTTTTTCCCGCTGATGACGCCGGTGATCATCCTGGGCGGCATCCTGGGCGGCATCTTCACCCCGACCGAGGCCGCCGCCGTTGCCGTGGGTTATGCCTTCATCATCGGGTTTTTCGTGCTGCGCACGCTGACCTTGAAAGAGGTGCCCGAAGTCCTCAGCAATGCGGGCATGACCTCGGCCGTGGTGCTGCTGCTGGTGGGGGCGGCGATGGCGTTCAAGACCGTGGTCAGCCTCAGCCACGCGCCCGAGCAACTGGCCGCGCTGATCCTCGGACTGTCGGAAAATCCGCTGATCCTGCTGTTCCTGATCAACCTGCTGCTGTTCGTCGTGGGCATGTTCCTAGATGCAGGCCCGGCGATCATCATCCTGGGTCCGATCCTGGGCCCGATCTTCACCAGCCTGGGGGTCGACCCGATCCATTTCGCCATCATCATGAGCGTCAACCTGACCGTTGGCTTGGCCACACCGCCAATGGGGCTGGTGCTTTTCGTGGCCGCCGCCGTGTCACGCGAAAGGGTGGAAACCATCGCCAAGGCGATCCTGCCGTTCCTGGCCGTCGAAATTGCAGTGATCTTCCTGATCACCTATGTCCCCGCAATATCCATGACGATCCCGCGTTTGACGGGATTTGCAAACTAGACTGAGTACCACAGGGAGGAAACGCATGCTCAGAACATTCTTCAAAACCGCAGCACTCGCCACGTCGCTGGTGGCGGCCTCGGCGCTGGCGGCCTCGGCGGCCGACTACACGCTGCGTGCCACTGCCAACTCGAACGAAAACGACGAGGACTATGACGGCCTGGTCGTGTTCAAGAACTTCGTCGAGAACGCCTCGAACGGCGCGATCGAGGTCGAACTGTTCATCGGCACGCAGCTGTGCTCGAACGGCGCCGAATGCCTGCAGGGCGTGGCCGACGGCACCATCGACATCTACATCTCGACCTCGGGCGGGGCCTCGGGCATCTTCCCTTACGTGCAGGTTCTGGACCTGCCCTATCTGATGGCCGACGACCGCATCGCCGAGCGGGTACTGTCGGGTGATTTCACCCGCAAGATGCGCGAAATGGCGCTGGAAGATTCGGGCGGCGCGATCCGCCTGATGACCATCGGCAACACCGGCGGCTGGCGCAACTTCGCCAACACCAAGCGCCGCGTGACCCAGCCGTCCGACATGGACGGGCTGAAGATCCGCACCGTGGTCGCAGACCTGCCGCAGGAACTGGTCAAGGCCCTGGGCGCCTCGCCCACCCCTATCCCGTGGCCGGAACTGTTCACCAGCTTCCAGACCGGTGTGGTTGACGGCTCGAAGAACGGCATCACCGACATCATGGGCATGAAATTCCCCGATGCCGGCCTGCAATATGTCACGCTGGACGGGCACGCCTATATGGGCGCGCTGTGGTGGATGAACAACGCCAAGTTCCAGGAAATGCCCGAAGACCTGCGCCGTGTCGTCGTCGATGGGTTCTATGCGCTGCAGCAGGCCACCTTTGCCTCGCCCAAGCGCAAGTCGATCCAGGCCTACGAGGATTTCGTGGCCGGTGGCGGCGACCTGTACGTGCCGACCCCCGAAGAAAAAGAGGCGTTCAAGCAGGCCGCGACCCCGGTCTATGACTGGTTCCAGCAGAACGTCGCGCGCGGGGACGAGATCTATGCCGCGCTGACCGCGGCCGTGGCCGAGGCCGAGGCCGAGATCAACGCGGAACGCGCCGCCGACCTGAACTGATACAGTTCGGGCCGGGATGACGCGTCATCCCGGCCCGCCCTTACCGAAAGGGGTACATCCACCCCTTGTAGTCATTGACCAGCACATGGGCCTTTTCGATCTGTTCGGGCGTCATCTTCTTGACCACCTCTTCCAGGCTGATCGCCGCATCGGGGTCGCCGCCGATGGCGCTGAGCGTATACCACATGTAGGCCCGCACCAGATCAGGCGCGGGCAGGCCCAGACCCAGCTCGTAATACCATCCGACACCCGATTGCGCGCCCGGATGCCCCTTCATCGAGGCACGCAGATACCATTCGAACGCGCGCTCGTAGTCCTGCTTAACCCCAAGGCCAAGGCCGTACATCACGCCGATCAGCTCCTCGGCCTCGGCGTTGCCCGACCGGGCCGCCGGCAGAAGCTGTTCGCGCGCGGCGGCAAACTTGCCCGCCTCCATCAGGTCGCGGGCCTGTTCCAGTTCGGCCCAAACGGGCGTGGCGGCAAGACAAAGGGCAAGCACAAGCTGGCGCATGGTGCGGTGGGTCTCCTGTTTTGCGGGGCGGCCTGGGCGCAGGACCTGCCCGCGCCACTGACCGATGACGACTTTCTGTTCTTTGATAGGGAACAGGCCGCGATCGGTCATCAGCTATTTTATGACCCGATCCTGTCGGGCAACCGCAACATCAGCTGCGCCCATTGCCACCACCCCGATTTCGGCACCTCCGATGGCCTGTCGCTTGGCATCGGCGAGGGCGGCGAGGGTCTTGGCCCCGACCGCACACCCGGCACCGGGGCGGACCGCATCCGCAAACGCATCCCGCGCAACGCGCCGGGCCTATGGAACTTGGGCGCGCGCGACATCCACACGATGTTCCATGACGGGCGGCTCAGCCTGTCGGACGTCTATGGCAACGGGTTCAACTCGCCCGCGCAGGAATGGCTGCCCGAAGGGCTGAACTCGCTGCTGGCCGCGCAAGCGCTGTTTCCGCTGACCGCTCAGTTCGAAATGGCCGGGAACGTGGCCGAGAACGAGGTCACCGGCGCCGTGCATGACCGGATCGACAAGGGCTGGCCGATTCTGGCCAAGCGGGTGCGGACCGACCCCAAATACGGCCCGGCGATGGTGGCCGCCTTTGACGACGTGGACAGCACCGAGGACATAACCATCACCCATGTCGCCAACGCTCTGGCCGCTTTCATGGCCATCGAATGGCGCAGCACCGACAGCCCGTTCGACCAGTACCTGGCCGGAGACGAGACCGCCCTGACCCCCGATCAGAAGGCCGGGATGCGGCTGTTCTACGGCAAGGCGCGGTGCGCCACCTGCCATTCGGGGCCGCTGCTGTCGGATCAGAAATTCCACGCGCTGGCCCTGCCGCCATTCGGCCCGGGCCGCACCCGGCAATGGGATGCCTATGCCCGCGACGTGGGTCGCATGGGCGAAAGCGACCGGCTGGAGGACGCCTACCGGTTCCGCACGCCCATGCTGCGCAACGTGGCGCTGACCGCGCCCTATGGCCACAACGGCGCCTTTCCCGACCTCGAAGGGATCATCCGCCACCACCTGAACCCGGCAACCAGCCTGTCGCGCTGGACAACCGATCAGGCCGCGCTGCCCAAGGTGCCGTGGCTGGAACAGACCGATTTCATCGTCTGGCAGGACCGGTTCGAGATGGCGCGCCAACGCGCCAAGGTCGACATCACGCCAGTTGCTCTGAGCGACGATGAGATCGCGCAACTGGTGGTGTTCCTGCACGCCCTGACCGGGATGAGCGTGGACGCGCCGCCCTTTGGCGTGCCCGCGGACTTCAAGCCCTAGGAAAAACCCCCGCCGGATCGGGCGGGGGTTTCAGGTTTTTTTATTCGGCGGCTTCCTCGTACGCTTCCATGGGCGGGCATGTGCAGACGAGGTTCCGGTCTCCGTACGCGTTGTCGACGCGGTTGACGGGCGACCAGTATTTGTCGACGCCCATGGAACCCGGCGGGAAGCAGGCCTGTTCGCGGGTGTAGGGTCGGTCCCACTCGCCCACCAGGTCGCGCACCGTGTGGGGGGCGTTCTTCAGCGGGTTGTTCTCGGGGTCGATCTTGCCGTCGATCACATCCTGCGCCTCGGCGCGGATCGACAGCATGGCGTCGCAGAAGCGGTCCAGCTCGTCCTTGGGTTCCGATTCCGTCGGTTCGACCATCAGCGTGCCGGCCACCGGCCAGGACATGGTCGGCGCGTGGAAGCCGCTGTCGATCAGGCGCTTGGCCACGTCATCGACAGTGATGTTGCCGGCCTCGGCCAGGGGGCGGGTGTCGAGGATGCATTCATGCGCCACCCGGCCGGACTCGGAGGTGTAAAGGATCGGATAGGCCTCCTGCAGACGCGCGGCGATGTAGTTGGCGTTCAGGATCGCAACCTTGGTCGCCTGGGTCAGACCCGCGCCGCCCATCAGCAGCACATAGGCCCAGCTGACCGGCAGGATCGAGGGCGAGCCGAAGGGCGCCGCCGAGACCGGCCCCACGGCGGTGCCGTATTCCGGGTGGCCCGGCAGGTAGGGCTCCAGATGCGCCTTGACGCCGATCGGGCCCATGCCGGGGCCGCCCCCGCCATGCGGGATGCAGAAGGTCTTGTGCAGGTTCAGGTGGCTGACGTCGCCGCCGATGTCGCCGGGGCGCGACAGGCCCACCATGGCGTTCATGTTGGCCCCGTCGATATAGACCTGCCCGCCGTGGTCATGGGTGATCTGACAGACTTCCTGCACGGTTTCCTCGAACACGCCGTGGGTCGAGGGATAGGTGATCATGCAGCCGGCCAGGTTGTCCGAGTGCTTCTCGGCCTTCTCGCGGAAGTCGGTCAGATCGATGTTGCCCTTCGCGTCCGCCTTCACCGGCACCACCTGCCAGCCGACCATCTGGGCCGAGGCCGGGTTGGTCCCATGCGCCGAGGTCGGGATCAGGCAGACATTGCGGTGCCCCTGCCCGTTGGCGATATGATAGTTGCGGATCGTCAGCAGGCCCGCATATTCGCCTTGCGCGCCCGAGTTGGGCTGCTGGCTGATCGCGTCATAGCCGGTGATCTGGCATAGCTTGTCGTTCAAATCGGCGATCATCTCGTGATAGCCCTGCGCCTGATCTTCCGGAACGAACGGGTGCATATTGGCGAACTCGGGCCAAGTGACCGGGATCATCTCGATCGTCGCGTTCAGCTTCATGGTGCAGCTGCCCAGCGGGATCATCGCCCGGTCCAGCGCCAGGTCGCGGTCGGCCAGGCGGCGCATGTAGCGGGTCATCTCGGCCTCGGCCCGGTTCTTGTGAAAGATCGGGTGGGTCAGGTAGGGCGTCTCGCGCAGCGCATAGTCCGGCAGGCGGTACTGCTTGTTCGAGCTGTCGTCCTTCTTGTCGATGCCTAAGGCACCCCAGACGGCCTCAATCGTCTCGGACCGGGTCTGTTCGTCGAGGCTGATGCCGACGCGGGTCTCGCCCACCTTGCGGAGGTTGACGCCGCGCGCCACGGCCGCCTCCATGACGGTCTTCTGCAGCGGGCCGACCTCGACGGTGATGGTGTCGAAGAACACCTCGGGTTCGACCTTGAAGCCGTGCTCTTCCAGCCCGGCCGCGAGGCGCGAGGTCTTGCGGTGCACCGACTGCGCGATCGCCTTGATCCCGTCGGGGCCGTGGTACACGGCATACATCGAGGCGATCACCGCCAGCAGCGCCTGCGCGGTGCAGACGTTCGAATTGGCCTTCTCGCGGCGGATGTGCTGTTCGCGGGTCTGCAGCGCCAGGCGATAGGCCTTGTTGCCGCGGCTATCGATGCTGACGCCGATGATCCGGCCCGGCATCGCGCGCTTGAGTTTGTCGGTGGTGGCCATGTAGGCGGCGTGCGGGCCGCCATAGCCCATCGGCACGCCGAAGCGCTGGGTCGAGCCCACGGCGATATCGGCGCCCATTTCGCCCGGGGATTTCAGCAGCGCCAGCGACAGGATGTCGGCGGCGACGATGGCGATCGCGTTGTGTTCATGCAGCGCCGCAATCTCCTTGGTGAAGTCGCGCACGTGGCCATAGGTGCCCGGATACTGGAAGATCGCGCCAAAGACCGCGCCGGGATCCAGTTCGTCGGGATCGGCTACCTTGACGTCGATGCCCAGGGGCTCGGCCCGGGTCTTGATCACCGCGATGGTCTGCGGGTGGCAGTTGCGGTCAACGAAGAAGGCCGCGTTGTTGGCCTTGGACCGGCCGCCGCGCTTGGCCATCGCCATCGCCTCGGCCGCTGCGGTCGCCTCGTCCAACAGCGAGGCGTTAGCCACGTCCAGCCCGGTCAGGTCGCTGACCATGGTCTGGAAGTTCAACAGCGCCTCGAGCCGGCCCTGGCTGATCTCGGGCTGATAGGGCGTATAAGCGGTGTACCAGGCCGGGTTTTCCAGGATGTTGCGCAGGATCGGCGCAGGCGTGGTGGTGCCGTAATAGCCCTGACCGATCAGCGAGGTCAGAACCTTGTTCTTACCCGCCACTTTTTTCATGTGATAGAGCGCGTCGCGTTCCGTCATCGCCGGACCCCAGTCCAGCGGGTCTTTCTGCCGGATCGCCGGGGGGACGGTGGCGTCGATCAGATCGTCCAGCGTCTTGAAGCCGATTACCTTGAGCATGTCGCGCATCTCGGTCGGGCTGGGACCGATATGGCGGCGGTTGGCAAAGTCATAGGCTTCGTAGTCGGTCAGTTTGAAGGCCATTGCAGCGCTCCCATGGATAGGTCAGGCCCGGCGGAGACTGCGGGAGCCTCCGGCGGGGATATTTCTTGCCAGATGAAGGGCGGAGCCCAAATTCGGCGGTATATGAAAAACGATGGAGCCCCATGCCGGGACTCCGGTCGGGTTTACCCGATAAACGTCTTGTAGGCGGCCTCGTCCATCAGATCTTCCAGCTGCGCGGCATCGGTGATCTTGATCTTGTAGATCCACGCTTCGCCCTCGGGATCCTCGTTCAGCGCGCCCGGGTTGTCGGCCAGCGCTTCGTTCACCTCGAGGATCTCGCCATCGACCGGGGCATAGATCTCGGAGGCCGCCTTGACGGATTCGATCACCCCGATCTCGCCGTCCTTCTCGAACTCTTCACCCACCTCCTGCTGCTCGACGAAGACCACCTCGCCCAGCTGCTCGGCCGCGTGCTTGGTGATGCCCAGCGTGGCCGTGTCGCCCTCGACCGTCAGCCATTCATGTTCTTCGGAATAATAGGTTGCCATGATGTCTCTCTCCTGACTTCAACGCTTGTAATTCTGTTTGACGAAGGGCAGCGCCACGATCCGCGCCGGCTGCGCCTTGCCCCGGATGATCAGGCTCACCTGTTCGCCCGGCTCGGAGTGGCCAGCGGCGACATAGCCCATCGCAACCGGACCGCCGACCGTCGGGCCGAACCCGCCCGAGGTGATCTGACCGATCGTGTTGCCCTGAAGATCCTGCACCTCGACCCCCTGTCGCGCCGGGGCGCGGCCGTCGGGCTTGATCCCAACCAGCTTGCGCGTGGGGCCGGCGGCCAGCTCTTTCTGGATGCGTGCCGCGCCGGGAAAGCCGCCCTCTTCCTTGCGCCGCTTCTGGATCGCCCAGGCCAGGTTGGCCTCGATCGCCGAGGTGCTCTGGTCGATGTCATTGCCGTAAAGGCACAGCCCCGCCTCCAGCCGCAGGCTGTCGCGCGCGCCCAGGCCCGCCGGCTCGCAATCCTCATGCGCCAGCAGGGCGCGGGTGATCTCGATCGCCTTGTCCTCGGGGATCGAGATCTCGTAGCCGTCCTCGCCCGTGTAGCCCAGCCGCGAGATCCGGCATTCGACGCCGTTGATCGGGGCCACGGTGGTTTCCATGAACTTCAGATCGCGGGCGGCCGGGCACAGTGCGCCAACCACGTCTTCGGCCCTGGGGCCTTGAACAGCCACCAGCGCGCGGTCGAAGATCTCGGTCACCTCGACCCCGTCCAGATGCGCGCGCATGTGCGGAATGTCCTGATCGCGCAGCGCCGCGTTCACCACCACGAAGAAATGATCGCCCGCGTTCGACACGATCAGGTCGTCCATGATCCCGCCGTCTTCGTTGGTGAAGAACCCATAGCGCGCCTTGCCCTCGGGCAGTGTCGCAAAAGCCTGCGGGCACAATGCCTCGAGCTTCTCGCCCACATTCTCACCCCGCAGGATCACCTGGCCCATGTGGCTCACGTCAAACAGCGCCGCCTTCTCGCGGCATTGCTTGTGCTCGCCCATGATCCCCAAAGGATACTGAACGGGCATCTCCCAGCCTGCAAAGTCAACCAGCTTGCCACCCAGTTCGACATGAAGAGCGTGCAGCGGCGTGCGGCGGAGCGTGTCTGTCATTTCAATGACCTTTCCTTGGATAAGACCGCAGGGGCTGTGTCACACCGGAAGGGAAGGCGGTCTCGACTCGACCCCATCCTAGCCCAATAACCGCGACGCATGACCCCCATTCCTGCGGGTGAGACCGGATCAGCGGTGGCGTCAATCGGGTGGCGGTCATTGCGGCCCAAATCGCGATGCAAGACAAGAGGTATACGGCCGCATTCGGCAGCCAATGTTCCTATAGGAAACTTTTTTCCGTTAAGCAACACGCGAATTGATCCGGGCCGCCTGTGTCGTGATCGCGAGATTTACGGCCCTGCCGGTCGAACGCCTCTGGCCCCTTGCGGAAACCTGCCCTAAGACTTCGCAGCAAGAGGGACGCACATGTCATACATCACATTGGTTCGCCACGGACAGGCCAACACCGCCGCGCGCGATGAGGTCAACTACGACAAGCTCAGCCCGCTGGGCCATCAGCAGGCACGGTGGCTGGGTGCCTATCTGCAAGACACGCGGGCGCATTACCCGCGCGTGTTCTGCGGCACCTTGACCCGCCACCTGGAAACGGCGGCCAGCATGGGCTTGCCGGATCCGGTCCGTGACCCGCGCCTGAACGAAATCGAGTATTTCACCCTAGCCAAACTGTTCGAGGAACAGCACGGCGTAGCGATCCCGACCGACCGCGAGGGCTTTGTCCGGCACCTGCCGCAGACCTTCGAGGCCTGGGCGCGGGGCGATATCAAAGATGCGCCGGAAACCTTCGAACAGTTCGAAACCCGCGTCTCGGACGCCCTGCGAGAGATTCACGCCGGGGACGGGCCGGCCATCGTGGTGACCTCGGGCGGGTTGATCTCGATGGTGGTGCGGCAGGCGATGGGGCTGGACATTCCGGCGATGGCGCGGGTGGCCCTTGCCATCATGAACACGTCGTTGCATCGTCTGCACCCGATCGGGGCCGATCTGAGCCCCGTTCTGTTCAACGCGGTCCCGCATCTGGAAGCGCCCGACCGGCAGTTCGCCCAGACGCATCTGTAACCGCCCAACCCGACGGAGCCGCCGATGCAGCTGTACTATGCGCCCAACACCATATCGGTTGCGACCGCCATCACCTTGGAAGAGGCAGCGCTGGACTATCAGCCGGTCCGACTGGACTTCGCTTCGGGCGAGCAGACGACGGCGGCCTACAGGCAGATCAACCCCAAGGGGCGCGTGCCCGCGCTGGTGGTCGAGGGCGGCATTCTGACCGAAACCGGCGCCTTGATGGAATTCATTGCCGCCAAGGCCCCCGAGGCCGGGCTTGTCCCCGACGACCCGCTGCAGGCGGCGCGGATGCGTGAGGTGATGTATTACCTGGCCTCGACCATGCATGTGAACCATGCGCACAAGATGCGTGGGCACCGCTGGGCCGACAGGAATTCCAGCTGGAAGGACATGGCGGCCAAGGTGGCCCAGACCATGACCGCATCCTGCAAGTATGTCGAGACGAACGGCCTGCGCGGCCCGTTCGTGCTGGGCGAAAGGTTCAGCCTTGCCGACCCGTATCTTTACGTGGTGTGCAGCTGGCTCGAGGGGGATGGGGTCGATGTTTCGGCCTTTCCCAAGATCGTCGCGTTTCGCGACGCGATGGAGGCACGCGCATCCGTCAGGGCGGTTCGAGCCGCCGGGATGCTGGGATAACAGGAAGAACAGATGACACATCTCTGGGTCCGGGCCGAACAGCGCCCGAACGAGGAACGGGTGGGGCTGACGCCCGAGGGTGCGGCGCAACTGATCGACGCCGGCATCCGCGTGACGGTCGAGGAAAGCCATGTCCGCGCCATCCCGATCGACGGCTACCGCGCGGCGGGCTGCGAAATCGCGCCGGAAAACTCCTGGCCGGAGGCGCCGCTGGATGCGATCATCTTCGGCCTCAAGGAATTGCCCGAGTACGGCACGCCCCTGCCGCATCGCCACATCATGTTCGGTCATGCCTTCAAGGGCCAGCATTCGGGCCGAAAGCTGCTGGAGCGGTTCAAGGCCGGCGACGGCACGCTGTATGACCTGGAATACCTGGTGGACGAGACCGGGCGGCGCGTCGCGGCCTTCGGCTATTGGGCCGGGTATGCCGGCGCGGCGGTAACGCTTAAGACCTGGGCGGCGCAGCAGCGCGGCGAGATCTGCGGCCTCGTCGGCGCCTATCCCGGCAAGGATGCGCTGAACGCCGAACTTTTGGCCGAGTTGGACGCCACCGGCGCGCCCCGCCCCCGCGCCATCGTGATCGGCGCGCTGGGAAGGGTCGGCACCGGCGCGTCCGACCTGTGCGAGGCAATGGGGGTCGAGGTGACGAAATGGGACATGGCGGAAACCGCCCATGGCGGGCCGTTCCCGGAGATTCTGGAACACGACATCTTCCTGAACTGCATCTTCGCGCGGCCCGGAACCCCGGTCTTCGTCCCGCGCGAGGCGCTGAATGCCCCGCGCAAGCTGACCGCCATCGGCGACGTGGCCTGCGACCCCGACAGCGACTACAACCCGGTCCCGGTCTATGACCGCGCCACCACTTGGGAAGAACCCGCCCTGCGCGTGGCCACCGACCCTGTGCTGGACGTGATGGCCATCGACAACCTGCCCTCGATGCTGCCTGTCGAAAGCTCGGAAGACTACGCCGCGCAGCTTCTGCCCTCGCTGCTTGCGCTGACCGACATCGACAGCGGCGTCTGGGGCCGGGCCAAGGCGACATTCGAAACTCACATGAAGGGAATCTGAGCCATGACGATTCATTGGTGCGGCACCGGCCTGTCGGCCATTCCCGGCCTGCGAGGCCTGATCGAGGCCGGCCACAAGGTGACCGTCTGGAACCGGACCGTCGAAAAGGCCCGCGCCGAGGTCGGCGACCTGACCGACGACATCCGGGCCTTCGACATCGACGCCTTGGGCGCGGTGCTGGAAAAGGGTGACGTGATCGTCTCGATGCTGCCGGGCGACTGGCACGTACCGCTGGCGGAACTGGCGATCGAGAAGGGCGCGCATTTTGTCTCGTCCTCCTACATCGCGCCCGAAATGCGCGCGCTGGACGACAAGGCTCGCGAGGCCGGCGTCGCGCTGGTCAATGAGGTTGGGCTGGATCCGGGCATCGACCACCTGATGGCCCATGCGCTGGTCGACGATTACCGCGCCTCCGACGCCTTCGATCCGGAAAATCACCTGAGCTTCATTTCCTATTGCGGCGGCATCCCCAAGAACCCCAACCCGTTCCGCTACAAGTTCAGCTGGTCGCCCTTGGGCGTGCTCAAGGCGCTGCGCTCGCCCTCGCGGTCGATCCGCGATTATGCCCCGCTGGACGTGGCCCGGCCCTGGGACGCGATCAGCACCTATGTCGCGCCGCTGCCCACGCCCGAAAGTTTCGAGGTCTATCCGAACCGCGACTCGATCCCCTTCATTCAGCAGTACCATTTCGAGGAGCACTGGCCGGTAAAGGAATTCGTCCGCGGCACCCTTCGGCTGAACGGCTGGTCGGATGCGTGGTCGGACGTGTTCCGCGAAATCGAAACGCTGGAAGGCCCCGAGGGCGAAGCGCGGCTCAAGGAAATGTCCGACCAGTTCTGGGCCGAGAACGCCTATGAAGAGGGCGAGCCCGACCGCGTTGTGCTCTGCGTCGGCCTGAAGGCCGAGAAGGACGGCAGGCCGGCCTGGCACAAGACCTACGTGATGGACGCCTGGGGCGACGCGCGCGGCAGCGCCATGGCCCGCCTCGTCTCAATCCCGGTCTCGCTCGCGGTCGAGGCGGTTTTGAACCGCGCCATCCCCGCTGGAGTCCACGCCGCCCCCAGCGACCCGAAACTGGTTCAGGCCTGGATGGCCGAGATTGACAGGCTGGCGCAGCACCTGCAGGTGGTCGACCACCTGACCTGAACCAACCAAAAAGCCATTCCGGACGCACCGGAATGGCTTTTTTTCCGGCTGGACAAGACTGTCCGATCGTCGCTTCGGGCGTCAGATGTAGCGCTCGATCGTTTCCTCAAGATCGCTGCGGTTGATCCCCAACTCGGACAGATGATGATCGCTCAACGTATTCAAATGCTGAGCGGCACTTACGATATCGCCCTTGATCGCGTGAATGCGCATGGCTCTGTCAAACAATAACAAAGCGCTGGCGGTCGGCTCATGTCGGCTGGTCGGTATGACGCGGTCAAACATTTTCCCTTCCTCCCCGGATGGTTGCATGGGCTGGGCGTCAGTCAGCGCGACTGCCGATATGGTGCGTTGCGATAAACGCTCTGGTATGCGCGGCGATTGATCTCCGTTCGATCGACACCGATGTCCTTCAGCCGATCATGGCTGAGCCGCTCGAGATCGCGCACGGTTTTTGCCAGGATACGGCGGCGGGATCGTTCAACTCTGGCATCCGTGTATTTGGCGAATATGCCCCTAAACAGGCCGGATTGAAGCTTTTCTGTTCGTGCGGTTGCCATTGTCGTGTCCTCCTGAAAACTGAGCTGCGATGCAGCACTGACACTAGATAAAGGAGGCCTACGTTAACGGTTCCGGACCGACCCATTAAGCCGAGTTAATCCTTTGCCGAAACGAAAGGTGAAGCGTGTCATTGGCCTGCTGGCAAAGTCGCGCGCAGGGCAAAAGCCGTGGCGGGATCGGTTTCCGGATCAAACAGCAGCTTGCGCAATCGCGGCACCAGCGTCTCGTCGCCCCAATCGCGGACAGCAAATGCAATACGCGCCGCGTTTTCGGTGTCTGTTTCCAAAACTTCGGCAAAGATTGCTACGATGGCCGCGCGATGTGCTGGCAACGCGTTGCCAGCATCGACGAGGGCGCGAACCAATGCTCGTGCGTCTTCACTGGCCGCTACAGGAGAACGAAGCGACTGTGCGATCGCGACAAGCGCGACTGCGCCATCCACCTCGATTGCCGCAAGCGCCCAATCCCGCAGGTTGAGACCACCGGTTTCCAACGCGCCCGGATAGACGGACCTTACAGCAGCCAAGGCCGCGTCGTCGGATTGCAAACCCAGCATACGAATGGAGGCAGGTGCATAGGCAATTCGGTTCAGATTACGCAGGTCATGCAACAGCTGCCGGGTAGAAGCGCTGTCGCGATGCCCGCGCACGATATCGTAAGGTGCGCGGTGCAATTCAATCAGGGCGGTATTGCGCAACAGGCGATCATCATCCTGAAGAAAACCTGCAAAAAATGCGACCCGCTCAGCCGAGGCCGATCCACCAATGCTCCAGCCCGGCCCCTGTGCAAGTACCAACGCCACAAAGTCTTTCCGCGCGGGCGTCATCAAGAAGCCTTTGGTCCAGCCATGCACCAAAGCGCGCCCGGCCCGGTCACGACTGTCGGGGCCGTACATCATCAATACCGAACGATCCGGATCCGCTCGCACCGCCGCCCGCGTCACGCTATCGACCAAAAATGGGATTTCGGGCAAAACCGCCAAGTCTTTGCTGTTGCCCTTCAACACCTCGACGGGCACGTATCGGAACGGGTTGTCTGCTGTCGGTGCGGCCAGAACCACGAATTGCGCCATCATCAAACGGTCGGCCAGCGAATGCTCGGGCAGCGTCACGCATACCGTGCAAGCCCGCGCCGGGCTGTTCAGGGCGAAAAAGGCGCACAGCAATGCCAGAGCTTGCAACAGAGTTACTTGACTCGAAATGTGCCGCCTCTCCACCACGCCGCCTCATCAAAAACCAGGGACCTAGCTCACCATACCAAATGCGCGTGTCCGTGGCGACAGCGGTTCACATCAGATCGTTTTCCACATCCTCGGCCGAGATTCCAAGTGCGTCCAATCCGTTTTCCAGGTGGTCAGACATATGCGGCGTACCGATCAGATAGTCGGCGCAGGGGGTCGAGGCCTCGGCCCGCGCGGTTGCGATCGCCTCGGCCAGGTCCTCGGGGAAAAAGCTTTCGCGACCGATCCACATGATCGCGACCAGCTCGGCCTGCTCGTCCTCGCTCATCCGGTCGATGAAGGCGCGCAGTTCGCCTTCGGCCCGGTGCAGTTCGCGCCCCATCAGGGCAACCTGAGCCACTTTTCTGGGCGAGATTTCCAGCATCGGTGTCAACTCCTCTGTCCGCGTTTGCCCCCCATCTGAACCATCCGCACCGGGCGTCGTCCTTGATCTTGCGCAAATTGCGCCGGTCACTCGTGCGACCGCGACACGGGGTCGGCCGGCACCGGCGCGGTGCGGAACGGCAGGAAGGGCGCTTTCCTGACCCACAGCCTGAGCGCCTGCCAGTGGATCAGAAAGACTGCACGCCGGGCCCCGAATGGCCGCCGCAGCAACGACCACAGGATCGCTCGGTTGGTGAGCGCCCGGCGCGGGCCGGTAAGCGTGGCGATCAGTCCGCCCCCGTCGCGCCCATAGTCGATCCAAACGCCAACCCGGTTGGGCCGGAAATCGAAACGGAAGGTATATGTCCCCTCGATCTTCTGGAACGGGGACACATGCATGAGCTTCTCTGCACGGATGCGATCCGATGGCCCGATCGGTGCAAATCCGGGCTTGTGGCAGACATAGCTGTGGCGCGTGCCGTGGGTATTCGTGACCTCGGCCACGACTGCATAGGGTTGGTCCGCATCATCGAGGCAGAACCAGAAACTGACCGGGTTGAACACATGGCCGAAGACTCTGGGTTGCGTCAGCAGGGCGATCCGGGCGGGCTGCGGAATGTCCATTTCCTTAAGGCGCGCGCGTAGCCAGACGGCCCCACTGCCCCGCCCTGGCAGGCCACCGTGGTCGCGGATGCGCCAATTGGTGATGTTGGCGCGGTCCACCGAGAAAAGAAGCGGCGTCCGCGGCCGGACTTCGGGATCGAGCAGAATATAGTCGACTGAATAGCGAAAGGCGTTCTCGATCGCACCTTTCCTGCCGTGATAGGTGTGGGCGGGGACGAATTCGATCGAAGTCATGAACTGGTGCCGTCTTCAACTGCTTGAGGTCGCACGGTTTTTCGTGCGGCTTTCATTTTGTGTACGAAAATTATCCGTTTTCGGATCAAAAATCTCGTTTCCTGTGATCCAGCTTGGGCCAAGCGTCGTAATGCGGTTATGTTTACCGAGATCGACACCGTTGATTTGGACAGTGCCGCGGCAGAAACCGCGGCGCGGCGCGCCAGCAGCGGTAGCAAACGAACCAAGGGAAGTTCGGTGAACGCAACACAAACGAATGGCGCAGCGCGGTGCCCGTGGATCGACCACGTGAAGCGTATCCGCGAAGCGCAGGATCAGACGGCCTTTGCCGAGCTGTTCCAGCACTTTGCCCCTCGGGTCAAGGCGTTCCTGATCCGTTCGGGGTCCGACGCCGGTTTGGCCGAGGAGTGCGCGCAGGAGGTCATGGCGACGCTATGGCACAAGGCCCATCTGTTCGACCCGACGCGGGCGACGGTATCCACCTGGGTCTTCACGATTGCGCGGAACAAACGCATCGACGCCCTGCGCAAGCAGCGGCGTCCCGAACCGGAAGAACTGACGTGGGGCCCCGAGGCGGAGCCCGAACAGGCTGATGTGGTTGCGTTGCAGCAGGAAACGGCGCAGTTGCGCACGGCCCTGCGCGAGCTGCCCGAGGCACAAAGGGAACTGATCGTGAAAGCCTATTTCGGCGACCTGAGCCACCGCGAGATTGCCGCGCAGACGGGTTTGCCGCTGGGTACGATCAAATCGAGAATACGACTGGCGCTGGATCGCCTGCGCCACGCGATGAACTGAGATGACAAAGATGAGCAACGCGATCAAACACCACCTGACAGACGATCTGCTGATGGCCTATGCCGCGGGCGCCTTGCCCGAGGCATTTGACCTGATGGTCGCCACGCACATCTCGCTGTGCGACCACTGCCGCGCGCGCGCCGAAAGCTACGAGGCCGTCGGCGGGCATCTGCTGGAAGATCAAGACGACACGGTGGCGATGAGCCAGGGTTCACTGGCGGCAACCATGGCGCTGATCGCGCAGAGCGCGCCCGCGTCGACACCCAAGCGCCAGGCCTGCAGTGTTCTGCCCGCCCCGTTGCAGGATTACGTTGGCGGCGATGTGCACAGCATCCGTTGGAAACCGATTGGCATGGGCGTCAAGCAGGCCATACTTCCGACCAGCAACGAAGCATCCGCACGCTTGCTGTTCATCCCGGCCGGTGCTGCGGTACCCGATCACGGCCACAAAGGCATGGAGCTGACCATGGTTTTGCAAGGCGCGTTTTCCGACGAGGTGGACCATTTCGCCCGCGGTGACGTCGAGATCGCAGACGAGGACTTAGAACACACGCCCGTGGCCGACATGTCCGAGGATTGCATCTGCCTGGCGGTGACCGACGCTCCGCTGAAGTTCAACAGCCTGATCCCACGTTTGGTGCAGCCCTTCCTGCGAATCTGAACGGTCACTCGGTTGTGCTAGGCTTGGAGCCGGGAATCACCGGGAGGATATGCAGAATGTTGAAACAAGCTCTGGCAGCCCTGTTCATTGCCGTTGTGGCCTTGCCCGCCTTGGCCCAAAGAAAAGCCGAAGTGAAATTCCAGCCCGGAAATTTCGGCTCTATGGTCAGCGGCACCATCACGGGTGATGAATATTTCGACTACGTACTGGGTGCGAAGGGCGGGCAGGAACTGTTTGCCGAGCTTCAGGTCAGCGACACCAACGGCAACGGCGTGATCTATTTCAATATCCTGCCGCCGGGCAGCGACGGGGTCGCGATCTACAATGGCTCGGTCAACGGCAATACCGCCCGGATCAACCTGCCCGAGGACGGAGATTTTACCATCCGCGTCTACCTGATGGGCAATGACCGGGATACCGGCAAGACCGTGGGCTACAATCTAGACCTGTCAATCCAGTAGGCCTCAGCCCTCGGACTTGCCCAGCGGCACCACGTTGGCGCGGTCCTCGGGGGCCAGTTCCTCGAAATCGAAATTGTCCAGCCGCTGCGCCCGGCGACCGGCTTTTTCGGCACTGATCTTGATTTCCGAGATATCCTTGGCCGCCTGACCGAAATGCCGGTCGAGATTGGCCACCCGGTCGCCCAGACGCTCGACATCCTTGTGCAGCATACCCAGTTCCTTGCGGATCGCGCCCGCCTGTTCGCGCATCCGCGCGTCTTTGAGTATGGCGCGCATCGTGTTCAGCGTGGCCATGCAGGTGGTGGGCGATACGATCCAGACCCGTTTCGAGAAACTCTCCTGCACCAGTTCGGGGAACTTGGCGTGCAGTTCGGCATAGACCGCCTCGGAGGGCAGGAACATCAGCGCCCCGTCGGCGGTTTCACCGTCCAGAATGTACTTGGTCGAGATGTCTGTGATGTGCTTGCGCACCGTGCTGCGGAACATCTGCACCGCCGCCTTCAACTCCATGTCACTGCCCGCGCCTACCAGCGCCTCATAGGCTTCCAGCGGGAACTTGCTGTCGATCACGATGGGCCCTGGCGGGTTGGGCAGGCGGATCAGACAGTCGGCGCGTTTGCCGTTCGACAGGGTTGCCTGCAGTACATAGCTGTCCGAGGGCAGCGCCTTGGACACGATGTCGTTCAACTGGATCTCGCCGAAGGCGCCGCGGGTCTGCTTGTTCGACAGGATGTCCTGCAGCGACAGCACGTCGCCCGACAGCTTGGTGATATTGTCCTGCGCCTTGTCGATGGCGGCCAGACGCTCTTGCAGCTGGGTCAGCGAGGTCGCGGTCTGTTTCGAGGTGCCGTGCAAGGTTTCCTTCATCCGCTCCTGCATTTCGGCCAGCGCGCGGGCGGATTTCATGGCGTTGTCGGCCAGCCGGTCGTTCATGTGCTGCTGCACCGCCGACAGGCGTGCCTCGACCGTCTGGATCACCTGCACCTGCGCATTGGCCTGCGTGTCCGAGACATGCTGCAACCCGCCGCGCAGTTGCTCCTGCCCCTGCCCCAACTGCTGCACATGCTGGCCCAGATAGGCCAGCTGCTGCGCCAGTGGCTCGGCCATCCGGGCCGAGCGGTTGGCCGCGCGCAGGGCCAGAAACAGCAGGACGAGGATCAGCAGAACCACCCCCGCCCCGATCAGCGCGGCCATCACCATGGGGTCTTCCAGCGAATATCGGGTGCCTGCAATCTCGATCATCTCAACCTGCGTGTTCTTGTTTTGTTTCTTCTTTTCTATCGCCGACCGGCGGCCGGATCAACTGCGTCCGAACAACCGTTCGATATCGCCCAGCTTCAGTTCCACGTAAGTCGGTCGCCCGTGGTTGCACTGGCCCGAATGGGGCGTGGCCTCCATCTCGCGCAACAGGGCGTTCATCTCTTCGGCGCGCATCCGGCGGCCCGAGCGGACCGAGCCATGACAGGCCACGCGGCTGAGGATCGCCTCGATCCGCGCCTGCACCGTCTGGCTTTCGCCCTGATCGGCCAATTCGTCCAGAATATCCAGGATCATCGCCCGCGCGTTGACCTCGCCCAGAATGGCCGGGGTCTCGCGCACCGCCACCGCGCCGCCGCCGAAGGGTTCGATGGTCAGGCCCAGGCGCGACAGGTCATCGGCCACCGCGAGCAGGCGGGCGCAGTCGCCCTCGGAAAGTTCGACGATCTCGGGGATCAGCAGCGCCTGCGCGGCCACGCCGTTCTCAGCCATCTGTTTCTTCAGTTTCTCATAGACCAGCCGTTCATGCGCGGCGTGTTGGTCCACGATCACCATACCGTCGGCGGTCTGGGCGATGATGTAGTTTTCATGCACCTGCCCGCGCGCGGCCCCCAGGGGCAGATGTTCGGGTGGCGTCTGGTCGGGCTGTGCAGAGGCGGGTTCGGCCACGGGCTCGACCACGCTACCGCTGTAGGCTTTGGCCAGATCGGCAAATCCGGGCGCCTGCGCCTGATAGGCCACCGACCGCGCCGCAGGCGACGGCCGGTCCATCTGATAGACCCGCGCGGGCGCCGTCAGGGCCGGTTCCGGCCGCATCGCGCCAAGCGTCGCATTGGCCACGGTGGTCGAGGCGCGGTGCCCCGCCTCGGCCAGCGCGTGCCGCAGGCTCGAGACGATCAGCCCGCGCGCCACACCGGGATCGCGGAACCGCACCTCGGATTTCGCGGGGTGCACGTTCACGTCAACCAGCGTGGGCTCGCAGTCGATGAACAGGGCCGCCGCCGGGTGCCGGTCGCGGCTGAGGAAATCGAAATAGGCCGCCCGCAGCGCCCCGGTCAGCATCTTGTCGCGCACCGGTCGGCCGTTGACGAACAGGAACTGCGCCACGGCGGCCCCGCGCGAATAGGTGGGCAGCGCGGCATATCCGTACAGCCGGATCCCCTCGCGGGTAGCGTCTATCTGCAAGGCATTCTCGGCAAACTCGCGCCCCAGAATGCGGGCCAGACGGGCGTGCAGCGCGTCGAACAGGTCTCCGTTCTCGCGGTCGGCGCGAAACACCACGCGCCCCTCGCCCCCGCCCGAGACATCGCGCAGGGTGAAGGTGATGGAGGGTTCCGCCATGGCCAGCCGCTTGACCGTGTCCGAGATCGCCTGCGCTTCGGCCCGGTCGGTGCGCATGAATTTCAGCCGCGCGGGCGTGGCATAGAACAGGTCGCGCAGCTCGACTACGGTGCCCGCGCGCAGGGCGGCAGGCTTGACGCCTTCCATCTTGCCGCCGGCCACGCGGATCTGGGCCGCCTCGGCCCCCGGCGCGCGGCTGGTTATGGTCAGACGCCCCACCGCGCCCAGCGAGGGCAGCGCCTCGCCCCGGAACCCGAAGGTGTGGATGTTGAGCAGGTCCGACCCGTCGATCTTGGAGGTCGCGTGGCGCGACAGGGCCAGCGGCAGATCCTCGGGCGCGATGCCGCACCCGTCGTCGGTGACGCGAATCAAGGTCTTGCCGCCATCGGCGATGTCGATGCCGATCCGGGTCGCTCCGGCGTCGATCGCGTTTTCCACCAGTTCCTTGACGGCCGAGGCCGGGCGTTCGACCACTTCACCGGCGGCGATGCGGTTGATCGCGGCTTCGTCGAGTTGCCGGATCACGGGGCGATTTTCGCTGATATTGGGGTTTGCCTGCGCCATACCGCTAGACTTAGCACAATCGCACGCGATTCTGCCACAGGTTTGGACAGGTTCAGGAGAGGGGGGTCGGATCGTCCGGGCCATCGAAACCGGCAAGCTCGACAGGTTGCCTGTATCATCGCGACTGCCCGAACGACCCGAGGTGAGTGGTGGTCGTGCATTTTGCAATGGCTGGGGATGTAGCACGATGTGCCGCTCAAAGCGCGTCCTGATTTCCGCCCCGCCCGGTCTCGGCGAAGTTTGGCCGAAGCAGTGCGGGTCCCGGCGGCGAAAACCTGCGGAATCAACTGGTGCCTGGCACCCCCGCCCGCCCGCGGCATGGCCCGCAAGCGGCGGCCAGGGCCAGGATGACGCCCGAGACCGTGGCGATCATGCCGGCGGCACTGACCGCATCGGCCCAGCCCAGCCACAGCGGCCCATAGCCCGCCAGAACATAGCCGATCACGGCCGACAGCACCGCGAACAGGACGCTCCAGCCGATCTGGGCCTCGAGCCGGTTGGTCATCATCCGGGCAGCGGCAGGCGGGCAGATGAACATCGCGATCACGATGATCGAGCCAACCGCGTCGAACGCAGCCACCGCTGAGATCGCCGCGACCAGCACCAACGCA